>JBJTAZ010000238.1:0-4017 GCA_046091085.1 Nitrospiraceae bacterium | reverse complement strand
CGCATGAACAGGGTCATGCCTGCCAGGGCGCTTAGGAGCACGAACACGACTCGCCGTGCCATCTCACCACCCCCTTTCGGTCACCATCATCACATCTCCCTCGCACACATCGTCCACTTGTATACTGGAGGCTAGGGCCTCAGTGTGAGGTAGGTCGTGAGGCCCTGGCGCTTGATCAACAGCAGCACGGCCTCTCCCTTGCCGACTTTGGCCACTACCTGATCGTAGGCCTTGAGCGTCGGGGTCGGTTTGCGGTTCACTTCCAGAATCAGATCGCCCTCTTTGACGCCCGCTTCCTCCGCCGCGCCGCCGGGATGAACCCGCGCCACCACCACCCCTTTGTCGCTGCCTCCCAGCCCAAACCGGCGAGCCGACTCGCTGTTCAGCTCGCGCACGTCCAAATCCGACAGGGGACCGGATGGCCTGACGCCTTCGCCGCCTTCATCGCCGATCTCGCCGCCGGCCTGCGCCATATTCTTCGGCTGCTCGACGATGGTGACATCCACCGTGCGCCGGTCCTTGTTTCGAATGAACTTGACGGTGGTTTTCTTCCCCACCGGGGTCTGCGCCACGATATTCCTGAGGTGCGTGGGGGTCTCCACGGACTTGCCGTCGAACTCGAGAATCACGTCTCCGCGCTCCAACCCCGCCTTTTTGGCCGGACTGCCGTCCAAGACGTCGCTGACCAGCACGCCCTTGGCCTCCGACAGCCCAAACTGCGACGCGAGTTCCGGCGACAGTTCTTGAATGGACACGCCCAGCCAGCCCCGCACGACTTTCCCGGCCTTGACCAGCTGCTCCAGGATCGACCGCGCCATGTTGCTGGGCACGGCAAACCCGATGCCCATATTGCCGCCGCTCTGGCTGAAGATCGCCGTATTGATCCCGACCAGTTCTCCGCGCACGTTGACCAACGCGCCGCCCGAGTTGCCGGGATTGATCGCCGCATCGGTCTGGATGAAGTCTTCATATTCCGCGATGCCCATGCTGGCCCGCCCGACCGCACTGACGATGCCCATGGTCACCGTCTGGGTCAATCCGAAGGGATTCCCGACCGCGAGCACGAACTCCCCCACCTCCAGCTTGTCCGAGTCAGACCAAGGGATCATATGCAACCCCTCCGCCTCGACTTTCAGCACCGCCAGGTCGGTCTTGGAATCCGTCCCGATCAACTTCGCCTTGAACTCCCGCTTGTCGGACAGGAACACCTTAATCTCGTCGGCCTTGCTGACCACGTGATTGTTCGTGATGATCAAGCCGCTCGGGTCCACGATCACGCCGGACCCAAGGCTCCGCTCTTTCCGTTCGCGCGGGGCCTCGAACCGCTTGAAAAACTCCTCGCCGAAAAACCGGCGAAACAACGGATCGTCGAAGGGCATGGCATGAGATCCCTCGCCGCTCTTGCCGTTGCGCGTGGTGAAAATATTCACCACAGCCGGCTTGACGGACTTGGCGATCTGGACGAAATTCTGATTGCTCCCGACCGCGACCGGCGGCACCGCAGCCGACGGCGCAACTCCGGCCACGGGCGATTCAGGCACCGCATGCCCGAACGGCAGCCAACCCATGTCCGCCGCCACGACGAGCCCAATCAGCACACCCAGGCCGATCAGCAGAACACTGGCCAGCCAGGACGAGTGCCGCCGCTCACGCGTTGGAGGTCCCACTTCCAATTGATCCATTCCCATCGGCTGTTTCACCGCCATGCCATGCATGGACCGGCGACTGGCCGGCCCGTTTATTGAATCTCGCCCGCGTAAATGCCCATCACCGTCTGCAGGAACTTGATCGCGTCCGCTTTGGGGCGCTGGAACGAATTGCGTCCGATGATCGAGCCGAACCCGCCTCCGTCTCGAATGGCGCGGGCCTCTTCGAAAACGTTCTTATCCTCGCTCTTGGCCCCGCCCGAGAAGATCACGATCCGGCGGCCGTCGAACGAACTTTGGACGACGTGGCGCACGCGCTCGGCCAGGGTCTTGATCGGCACCTGCTCGGCTTCATAGACCTTCTTGGCCGCCGCCTGCTCCAGATGGGCGGTGGGCAGCTTGACCTTGATGACGTGGGCGCCCAATTGCGCGGCGATCTGCGCCGCATAGGCCACGACATCCACCGCGGTTTCCCCTTCTTTGCTCAAGGCGGACCCGCGCGGGTAGGACCAGACCACCACCGCCAAGCCGTTGTCTCTGGCCTCTTCCGACAGCCCGCGCAACTGTTCGTACATGGTCTGGCTATGGGCCGACCCGGGATAGATCGTAAACCCGATGGCCGAACAGCCCAGGCGCAACGCATCCTTCACGCTGCCGGTCACCGCCGAGAGCGGATCCTTTTCGTCATGCAGCACATCATGGTTGTTCAACTTCAAGATCAACGGAATGCGGCCGGCGAACTCCGCCGCCCCCGCCTGCAGAAACCCCAGCGGGGCCGCATAGGCGTTGCACCCCGCGTCGATCGCCAACTGAAAGTGGTAGTGGGGATTGTAGCCGGCGGCGTTGGGCGCGAAGCTGCGGGCCGGCCCATGTTCGAAGCCCTGGTCCACCGGCAGGATCACCAGCTTGCCGGTGCCGCCTAGCTTGCCGTGCCCCAGCAGCCGCGCAAGGTTCATCCGCGTGCCGGCGTTGTCGCTCCCGTACCAACTGAGAATGTCCTGAACGCGCTTGTTCATACGCCTCCTCCTGCCACGTCCGAATACGCCATCAAGAAGTCCGATGTCCTTGGATAAATTCCTCTGCCGTCTCAACATCCCCCCGGCTGCCGATCACCAGCGGAACCCGCTGGTGTACCGCCGTCGGCTTGATCGAGAGGATCCGTTCGGATCCCGTACTGGCGCGCCCGCCGGCTGCTTCCACCACCATCGCCAGGGGGTTGGCTTCATAGAGCAAGCGCAGCTTCCCCTCCGGCTTGTCCTTTTCGCCGGGATAGAGGTAGATGCCGCCGCCCAGCAGGATTCGGTGCACATCCGCCGCCAGGCAGCCGGAATAGCGACCGCTGTAAGGTCTCCCGCCGGCCTTGTCCTGCGCCTTGAGATAGTCGATATAGCGCTGCGTGCCGGCCGGCCACTTGTGATAGTTCCCCTCGTTGGCCGCGTAGACTTTCCCCTTCGCCGGCATGTGCATGTGTTCATGCGAGAGCAGGTACTCGCCCACGGCCGGATCCAGCGTGAATCCATGCACACCGTGTCCGGCCGTGTAGACGAGCATGGTGCTCGACCCATAGATGAGATAGCCGGCCGCCACTTGCTCGGTGCCAACCCGGACCAGCTCGTCATCCGCCGGCAGCCCGTCTCGTCCCTCGAACCGCAACACGGAGAAGATGCTGCCCAGCGGCATGTTGACGTCGGTATTGGAGGACCCGTCCAGCGGGTCGAACAACAACATGTACTTGCCCCTGGGCCAGTTTTCCTCCAGTTTCACCGGCTTGTCCATCTCCTCGGAGGCGAGAGCGCAGACCAGGCCGCTATATTGAAATGCATGGACGAAGGTCTCGTTGGCGATGTCGTCCAGCTTCTTGACGGCTTCGCCCTGTACGTTGGTATCGCCGGTGTACCCGAAAATATTGATCAGGCCGGCCCGCCGGAGGTCCGACGCGATCATTTTCCCGACCAGCCCGATCTGAGCCATGAGAGCCGAGAATTCCCCCGTGGCGCCAGGATGCGCCGCCTGACTTTGCAGAATATGTCTGGCAAGAGTCATCGGAAACGGACGCACGATTCAGTCCTTCCTTGCCAGCCTAGAGCCAACATGAGCACAATAGCGGTGGATTATATCGGTTTTCAACGAAGCGAGCAATGGATACACGCGACGAGAGATACGGCCTGCGGGCAAGGAAGGATGGGTGATCCGCTGGTTATGGGGTGTTCGGAACCTGAAGCCCTTCGACGAGGGTGGCCACGACGGACCCGATTTTCACCTTGGCCTTCATCACCACGGGCACCCGCCGGCTGTCATTGGTCAGCCAGATTCGGATGTTCCCTTCGTTCAGAAAAATGCCCTGAAACGGCATGATCGCCAACACCCGCAC
>JBJTAZ010000237.1:0-2564 GCA_046091085.1 Nitrospiraceae bacterium | reverse complement strand
TCGCCTCAGCAACGTCAGCGCCGCCATCGGCCTCGGTCAGCTGGCCCGCCTTTCCGCCAAGGTCACCTGCCGCCGCGGGCATTTCAGGGAATATGCGCGGGCCCTTTCGGACCTGCCCGGCCTCGTCATGCAGCCCGAGGCCGCCTGGGGTCAGTCGACCCGCTGGCTCACCTGCCTGACCGTCGATCCCAAGACTGCGGGGCTCACCCGTGAGGACCTGCGTCTCGCCCTCGAGGCCGAGGACATCGAGTCCCGCCCCATCTGGAAGCCCCTGCATCTCCAGCCCGTCTTCGCGGGCGTCGAGCATCATGGCCGGGGCGTGAGCGACCGCCTCTTCGTGCGCGGCCTCTGCCTTCCTTCCGGTGCGGCCATGAGCCGCGAGGCCCGCGACCGCGTTATCTCCATCATCCGCCAGTGCTTTTGCGCCTGAGTATAGATTTCAGCCGGCCTGTCATTCAGGTCGTCTGCTGGGTGGCGTGCGCCTTCTCAATCACCGCCGCCCTCATGGCGGTTCCGTGGACCGATGAAGTGTTCTACGCCGATCCCGGCGTCGGCCTCGCCATCGGCGAAGGATTCCGTTCCAGCGATTGGAGCGTCTGGGGACAATCCGCAGTATGGGGTCTGAGCAATCCCGGCGTCGGTCTTTTGTTGGCTGGCTGGTGCAAGCTCTTCGGCGTCGCGGCGTGGTCTGTGCATCTCTTTTTCGTCATCAGTTATGCGGCCGGATGGTGGCTCCTTTCAGGATGGATAAAACAGTGGGGCAATCTTCCCGAAAGTAGCCGTGCGTTACTCATGGCCTATGGCCTGGCTTCTCATGCCATGTCCGGCAATGCCATGCATCATGCGCGTCCGGATGCCTTTTGGCCCTTGCTTTTTTGGCTTTTTCTTTCGGCTAGTTTTGGCAGCGGAACGAATTTACGAAACGCAACGCGCATTTTTCCCCTCGGGCTGCTTTCCGTTTTCATGGGCCTTCAGTTTTGCGCCTTCTTTTCGTTGGCCGGCGCCTGCGTCTGGATCTGGAAAAGGAACACCGAATCTTTTATTTTAGGAGCCGTTCAGGCCTTGGGGATTGCATTTGGGCTGGCTGTATTGTTTGCCTGTTATTCAGCTCATGGCGTCTGGGACGATTTCATGTCTCACCGGATTTCCAGTACAGGGATGCCAATCGAGCTTCGGTTTTGGTTTATAAGTCCGGACCTCTACGTCCTCACGCCGGCTCTCCTTGTTCTGGCAGTCCAGGGAAAGAACCGCCCTTCGTCAGGAGGGCTATTTTGGCCGCCAGCCCTGGTGCTTGTGTCGGTTCCGCTGATAATGCATCTAATCGGTCGATACCAAGCTCAGTACGTCTGGATGGCCGTTGCGCCTTCAATGCTTCTAGCCCTTTTCGCAACGCGGCCTTCCCCTGCGCGCCTTTGCGCATTGTCAGCAATCTGCCTGTTTTTGACTATGCTGGGACTTGCGGGCAAGATTCGTGATCTGGCTAAGTCGACCGCCGACATCTTTTTGCGCGCTGGAGCAGTCGCCGCACTGTATGAATCCGCAGCCATCGACTCAGGCCCCGTGCTTGTTTCCGTCCCTCTTTACTACGATGTCCGAAGGGCTGGATACCAAGTCACCGTAGCCTTTGATTATCGTGTGCCTCCCCGACAGGAACTCAATTACAAGGTCCGCTGGGCTTTATTGAGTGAGGCGGATGTGCCTCTAGTCATCCCACAGCTGCCAGGGATGTGGACGGAAGTGCGCCGTCTGCCTGCCAAAGACTTCGCTCCTTCGCACGGCGGCTTCGTATTGCTCAACCGCATCCCGTGAGTCTAGCCAGTAAAATTGTTCGCGTGCTGGTCATCATTCCGGCCTACAATGAGGAGGCCCGGCTTGGCTCTCCGTTGGAGGCCTACGTTAAGGAAGCACGGGCCCGGCCAGGGCTGCAGGTCGACTTCCTCGTCGTGCTCAATGGTTGTCGTGATCGCACCCAGCAGGTCGTTGAAGTTGCAGCGAAGGAATTCCCCGAGGTTTCTTGGATCATATACGACGGCGCCATCGGCAAGGGCGGCGCCGTGCTAGCCGGCCTCGTCCGGGCCTCCGGTCATGAATGGGCAGGCTTCGTCGACGCTGACGGCGCCACGCCTCCGGGGGATTTCTTCAGTCTGCTTGACGGAGCGGGAGATGCCGCGGCGCTCATCGCCGTACGTGACATGTCCGGCCGGCCCCTGTCCCGTCGGTTCCCGAGCCGCCTGTTCAATCTCTGGGCGCGCGCTCTCTTCTTCCTGCCGTATCGCGACACCCAATGCGGCGCCAAGTTCTTCCGCGTCACCGCGCTGCGCGCGATCCTTCCGTATCTCAGACTTTCCGGCATGGCCTTCGACGTCGAGATGCTGGTCGGCGTGCGTCGCGCTGGCGGGCTCGTGAAGGAGGTGCCCGTGCGCTGGACTGAGAAGCCCGGCACGACGGTCAGCCTCATTCGGACCGGTGCGAGGATGTTCCTCGATCTGCTCCGGCTCCGCCTCGGCCTCGCCGGCCGGCCCGTCCTGGAGCGATTGCCCGCTAGCCCCGATGCCCGTCATGTC
>JBJTAZ010000236.1:0-35407 GCA_046091085.1 Nitrospiraceae bacterium | reverse complement strand
TTCTCGTAGTTCAGCAGTGCTATTTATGCGGGATCGGGGTCTTGAATTTCGGGTATCTGATATACGGCGACGTGCTAGAAGTCTACGTCGTGGACAAGACTGCCACGAAGCTGTGAAGCGGCCTTCTCGCCAGGCGCCCGCTCTGCTGCGTCCCAGGATATGATCGTCGGGCTCTGCACGGTCGAGCTGCACATCCCAGACGGCGACTCCTTGAAGGCCAAGCGGCAGGTGCTCCTCAGCCTGAAGGATCGTCTGCGCGACAAATTCAACGTGTCGGTCGCCGAAGTCGGCGAACAGGACCTATGGCAAAAGGCGGTGCTCGGCATCGTCTGCGTAGCCAACGAAGGAAAGCATGTGAACCAGGTGCTGGATCAGGCGGTCAACCTGATCCGGTCGGTTCCCGTGGTGGAGTTGGTGCAAGTCCGCATCGAGTTGCTGTGACATGGCCAAGACGGCATACAAGCGGGCCACACGCGTGGCTGATCAGATCCGCATGGAGGTCGCCGAGATCATCATGCGGAAGACCAAGGATCCCCGCGTCGCCTCAGTGACGGTGACGGACGTCGCATTGACCGATGACCTCCGTCTCGCGCGGGTGTTCGTGACCACGGGGGCCGATGGGCAGCATGAAGCCGAAGCGTTGGCGGGGCTGGCCAAGGCCGGAGGGTTTATCCGCGCCGAACTCGGGCGGCGGCTGCACTTGCGGTATACGCCGGAATTGATTTTTCAGAAGGATGTGAGCGGTGCCCGCGGAGACCGGATCCTGGCCCTGCTGGAGCAAGTCGAGCCGAAGGACGTTCCTCAGGAGTAGAGGGGGTGCCGTGGCCGATACGCGAATCGGGAGCGTGGTAGAGCCGGCTGCCGCAAGGCCTCGGGTGGTCGATGGCGTGTTGGTCGTCAATAAGGCGGCTGGCTGGACCTCCCATGACGTGGTGGCAAAGCTCCGAGGCTTGTTTCGTGGACGGAAGGTCGGACATGCCGGCACGCTTGACCCGGCGGCGACCGGAGTGCTTCCTGTTCTTGTGGGCAAGGCGACGCGCATCGCCGAGTATTTGTTGGATTGGGACAAGGAATACCAGGCGATTCTGCGCTTGGGCGAAACCACGGATACGCAGGATGCCACGGGGACGATCCTGGCGTTGTGTTCAACGGCGGGACTGACCGACGAGGCGATTCGATCAGCAGTCGGGCGCTTTCAGGGACGGGTAGCCCAGGTGCCGCCGATGTATTCGGCGGGGAAGGTTGGAGGAGTGCCACTGTATAAGGCGGCCCGGGCCGGTCGGACGGTGGAGCGCGACTCCCGTGAGGTCACGGTGCATGGGATTGATGTGCAAGAGATCGCCGGGCGAGACGTCTCCCTTCTGGTCCGGTGCTCCAAGGGTACATACGTGCGTACACTCTGCGCGGATATCGGCGAGGCCTTGGGAGTCGGCGGTCATCTCTTGGCGCTGGAACGTCGGCGTGTCGGTCCGTTGACGATCGAGCGCGCCCTGACAGTCGAAGAGATCGAAGCCCGGTTCTCACTCGGGTCCGTGGAAGACGAGTTGATCTCATTGGATGGCGCGCTGGCCTCGGTGGCCGCGGTCCTTGTGGACGAGGCCACGGCCTCGCGGACCTTGCATGGGGTGCCGGTGCCCTGGCGGGCGGCGCAATGGGCGGGCCAGGGCGGCGCAGTGGACCGTCGAGGTGGAGAGACGGTGCGCGTGAAGGACCGGACTGGACGGTTGCTGGCGCTGGGGCGGTTGCCCCAAGAGGATGGGGCGGAGATTGCGATCCTCAAAGTGTTGGCGGAGGTGACGCCGCAATCAGTGTGACCGTTGGGCAAGAGGCGGGCAAGGCAGGAAAAGAGCCGGCATGACCGGCGTATTCATCGGAGGGGAAGGACCTGGCGTTGACGAAGGAAGCAAAGACCGAGGTGATTCAAGGGTACAGGCGGCATGATAGCGATACCGGTTCACCGGAAGTGCAGATTGCCGTGCTGACCAACCGGATTACCTATCTGACGGAACATTTTAAGCTGCACAAGAAGGATCACCATTCCCGCAGGGGGCTCTTGGAGTTGGTCGGCCGCCGCCGCCGCCTGCTGGACTATCTGCGCGGAGTGGATGACGGGCGGTACCGGGCGGTGCTGGACAGGCTGGGCATCCGCAAGTAACACACGACTCCCGGCGCCCAACTCTCGCGAGTGGGCGCCGGAGCACTGTCGCCACAGGTGAACACGGACATGGGCTGCGCGCCACCGGCGCGCAGCCCATGTCTGTGGGCATCTGTGGGGCAGGAACAGAAGGAGACTGCAACCATGGTGCATACCATTGACATCGACCTAGCCGGGCGTACGCTCAGGCTGGAAACTGGCCGTATGGCCAAACTGGCCTGCGGGGCCGTCTTGGCGACCTATGGTGACACGGTCGTATTGGCCACGGCCGTTGGGTCGCAAAACGCCAAGCCGGGTGTGGATTTCCTCCCGCTCACGGTGGACTATCAAGAAAAGGCCTATTCCGCCGGCAAGATTCCTGGCGGCTATTTCAAGCGCGAGGGACGTCCGTCGGAGAAGGAAGTGTTGACCAGCCGCCTCATCGACCGTCCCCTCCGTCCACTCTTTCCCGAGGGCTATTTCTTCGAAACTCAAGTCGTGGCGGCGGTGCTATCCGCCGACCGGTCCGGTACGTCGGACGTGGTTGCGATCACCGCGGCCTCAGCGGCGCTGACGGTGTCGGACATCCCATTCGATAATCCGGTCGCCGGGGTCAAGATCGGACGCAAGGATGGGCGGTTCATCATCAACCCGTCCCTGGAAGAGCTCGAAGCCAGCGATCTCAGCCTGACCGTCGCCGGCACGGCCGACGCCGTCCTGATGGTCGAGGGCGGCGCAAGCGAGTTGCCCGACTCGTTGATGATCGACGCCATCGAAGCGGCGCATGCCGAGATCAAACGGATCGTTGCGTCCATCAATGAACTCCGCAAGCGGGTGAACCGCCCCAAGCGGACGGTGAAGACCGAGGACATCGACGCCGCGCTCTCCGCTGCCGTCAAGGACCGTGTGGCGAAGCCCATCCGCGAAGCCATTTTGATTCCCAACAAGACCGAGAGGCAAGGCCGGCTGGACCTCATCAAGGATGAGGCCGTCAAAGCGCTCGGCGGGGAGGATGCGACCACGCAGCGTCACGTCAAGATGGTGTTCCACGCACTGGAGTACAGTGAGGTGCGGGACATGATTCTGGAGAAAAAAGTCCGAGCGGACGGGCGCGGCCCCAGCGACATCCGTCCAATCACGTGTGAAGTCGGGATCCTGCCGCGCACGCACGGGTCTGCCCTGTTCACCCGCGGGGAAACGCAGAGCTTGGCCGTGGTCACGCTTGGCTCGACCGACGATGAGCAGCGGATCGATGCACTGGAAGGCGAGTACTATCGGACCTTCATGCTCCATTATAACTTTCCGCCATTCAGTGTCGGCGAAGCCCGCCCGTTACGATCTCCGGGGCGGCGCGAAGTGGGCCATGGGGCGCTTGCGGAGCGCGCGCTTAAGCCGGTCATCCCCGCGAAAGACGTCTTCCCCTATACGCTCCGGATCGTCTCTGACATCCTGGAGTCTAACGGGTCGTCCTCCATGGCTACCGTCTGCGGCGGAACCCTCGCCTTGATGGATGCGGGGGTGCCGATCAAGGAGCCGGTGGCGGGCATCGCCATGGGGCTGATCAAGGAAGGGGCGCGCGTGCTCGTGCTGTCGGACATCTTGGGCCTGGAGGATCACCTCGGCGACATGGATTTCAAAGTCACGGGGACCAAGAACGGCGTGACGGCGTTGCAGATGGACATCACGATCGGCGGCATCACGGCGGACTTGATGCGCCAGGCGCTGGAGCAGGCTCGGGTGGGGCGGCTCCACATTCTGGAGCAGATGCGCAAGGCGCTGGCTGAGCCGCGGACGAACTTGTCGGCCTTCGCTCCGCGTATCTTCACGTTGAAGATTAAACAGGACAAAATCCGTGACGTCATCGGTCCGGGCGGCAAGATGATCCGCAGCATCATTGCCGAATGCGGGGTCAAGATCAACGTCGAGGACACGGGAGCGATTTCGATCGCGGCGGTGGATGAGGCCTCTGCCAAGAAGGCCATCGATCGGATCAACCAGCTGACCGAGGAGGTCGAAATCGGGAAGCTGTATCTGGGCACGGTCCGCAAGATCATGGACTTCGGCGCATTTGTGGAGATCATTCCCGGAACCGACGGGCTGGTACATATTTCCCAGCTGGCGCACCATCGGGTCAAGGCCGTGTCTGACGAGGTGGCCGAGGGCGACCAGATCATGGTCAAGGTGCTGGAAATCGACAAGCAGGGTAAGATCCGGCTCAGTCGCAAGGAAGCGATGGCGCCGCCCACGGATGCCAAGGAGCCGGCCGCCTCGTAATGATCGGGGAGCCTGTGTATCGCAAGCTGGTCCTGGATAACGGCCTCCGGGTCGTGACTGAACGGATGCCGGCGCTCAAGTCGGTGACGGTCGGCATCTGGGTCAATGTGGGATCGAGGGACGAAGGGACAGGCGAAGAAGGCCTGTCCCACTTCCTTGAACACATGTTCTTCAAAGGAACCGCCTCTCGATCCGCCACGCAGATTTCCCGCGAGATTGACGCGTTGGGCGGCGAGCTGAACGCATTCACATCCCGGGAAACCACGACCTTCTATGTGAAGGTGCTGGATCAGCACATCGAGCCGGCTGTCGCGCTGCTGGCCGATATCTTCCGCGAGTCCCGATTCGCCCCCAAAGAAGTGGAAAAAGAAAAGCAGGTGGTGCTGGAGGAGATTCGGATGGTCCAGGACGACCCCGAGGATCTCGTTCAGGAGCTGCACACGGAACAGGCCATGAAGCGCCATCCGCTCGGCCGTTCGATTCTCGGCTGTGTGCAAACCATCCAGGGGCTTCGTCGCACGCACCTGCTCCGATACGTCCGGACCCACTATCACCCGCAGCAGACGGTCGTCGCGGTGGCGGGGAGCTTCAACCTTGCAGAGCTGACGCCCCTGTTGGAGAAATCCTTCGGTACCTTCACGCAGCCTGGCGCTCCGCGGCACCACCGCTGGCCGTCGGACGTGCATGGAGGCTTGGTCGTCCGAAAGAAGGCGCTTGAGCAGGCGCACCTGTGCCTTGGGCTTCCGGGCGTGGCGCTGGCTCACAAGGACCGATACGGCGCCTATGCGCTGAATGTTCTTCTGGGCGGCGGCGTTAGTTCGCGCCTGTTCCAGGAGGTTCGCGAGCGGCGTGGCTTGGCCTACAGCATTTACTCCTATCTTTCCTCTTATTCCGATAGCGGCACCTTTACGATCTACGCCGCCACCCGTCCGCGCGAAGCGGCACGCGTGGTGGAATTGGTGCGCCGGGAAATCCGCCGCATTCGGACCAAGGGCGTGGGACGCGATGAGCTGGAGCGTACGAAGAATCAAATGAAGGGCAATCTCATGCTGAGCTTAGAACATTCTTCGAGCCGCATGAGCAAGCTGGCAAAAGACGAATTGCACCAAGGCGAGCCCACCTCGCTTGAAGAGATGTTGATCGAGATCGATCGCGTCAGCGGCGAGCATCTGCTCAGGCTGAGCCGAGACCTGTTCGATCTCAACCGATTATCAGTTACGGCTCTTGGACCGGTCTCGCAGACGTCTCTTCAATCGGCTCTCGACTGATCGGATCGGTGACGGCTCGTAAGTCAGTGTAAAGAAATCGTATTCTGTCGAGTCCCGCCGTCGGTTCCACGCCAACTATTTCCTTGACAAGCCCCAGACGATTCAGTACGATTGGGGCCTCTTTTGCCATAATTTTTGAGTATGCATGCAAATGGAATGTTGCTTCAGGGAAGGAAAGGGGGTGGCCGCAAGCTGTCTCATTCCGTGGAGTGCGTCTATTCGTCTTCTTTCTTGTTTGACGATTCGCTAATACAGGGGTTCTGATTTTTCATGAAGGAGGTGCGGGGCATGAGCAAGCGAGTCATTATTGCCATGGTGTCAGTCTTTTTTGCTGTCGGACTGGTGATGTCCGGTTTCGCGGTGGCGGCCGATGCGCCGGCTGGCGGGGCTCCCTTGATGAAGGGCGAGGCTCTGAAATCGCTGAAGGGCCGGATTTGGTCCCAGTGGGCCGACGATCCCGAGCATGAAATTCTGTTTGGGATTCAATATTGGAACACGGGCGATCCTGCTTCCGGCACTCCCAGCGGCCGGGCTTCTTCCGACCTAGATGTGCGTCCTCCGGATCCCTTGTTCACCTGCTGCGCCTGGGGCTTCACCGGCGGGGCGGAGCGGAACAGTCCTTATGCCGGCTGGTACCATGCCGCGACTACGGTTCGTTTGAAGGTCAAGGATAAGGCGCTCATGGACAAGATGATCAAGGACTCCCAGGAGCTGGTGGCCATGGAGGTCACGCTGGATGGCCGGACGATTACCGGCTATAAGCTCTTGAAGAAGGACTAAGCGGCCGACGTTTGGAATTATCGACGCGATATTTATTCACACAGACGGCGTGAAGGAGGACGGCAATGATGAGACTTCATAAGAAAGGCTGGGCGTTCATGGTCGCCGTGGCCTTGATCGTGGGTGTCACCTCGACTGCGCTGGCCATCGAGGCGTTCCAGGAGCGGTTCGAGTGGGGCGATCTGAGCAAGCCGACCACGTTGCAGGGGCGAGTGATCATCCTTGATCCTTATGATGAGGCGGTCTGGATCAATGTGGCGGTGTTCGGAGGCAATGCGGAGAGCGGCCTGTTCTGGCAGCGGATCCACCCGGGCAAGAACTTGAAGTTCTATGCTGCGAATAAGGAAGTGTGGGATCAGCTGAAGTCCATGGCCCGTCCGCATGCGGGACCGGCTGCGGCCAAGGAAGTGCCGCCGGCCTCGGCGACCACCTTGGTAGAGTTCACGGTCCAGGAAGTCGAGCAGAATCGGCGGGTGATCTCTTCCATGAAGAAACTGGCGGACAATGCGGGCGAAATCGGCAAGCCCCGCGGCATCCGTGCGTTGAAAGAGGCGGCCTGCCAGAATGCAAACGAATTCGAGTCTGGCTGCTATAAGGCCAAACAGGCTCTCAATACTTCCCCGAAGGGCGCAGAGAATGTCATCATGCAGTATGACGTGATGATCCCTGGCGGGAAGCAGTTTGCGGGCGGCTTGATTCCGTGGACAGCCGAGTATAACGAAGGTGGGCACAGTCACTGAATAGCGGCAGTCGAGTCTGAAAAAGGGCGGTGTGCCGATCGGCACACCGCCCTTTTTATTTGTCCTGATCCTCTCCCAAGCGGCGCTGGATGTCGGCCAGCCGGTTTAAGGCTTCGAGGGGGGTCATCGAAAAAAGATCCATCTGTCGGACCTCTTCGATGATCGGATGGGGCTGGGGGAGCGTCGGGTCTGTCTTGGGCGCTGGGTACGCCGTGCTGAAGAGATCCGGTTGAACTTGCTTGGCCGACGACCGTTCCAGTTGGGCCAACACCTCGCGCGACCGGTTGATCACTTCCGGTGGAAGTCCGGCCAGTCTGGCAACATGGATTCCGTAGCTCCGATCCGCGCCGCCTTCAACGATTTTGCGGAGGAACAGGACATCGTCGTTCTGCTCTCGAACGGCCACGGAATAGTTCTTGATCCCCTCGCGCAAGGAAGCCAGTTCCGTCATCTCATGGTAATGGGTGGCGAACAGCGTACGTGCTCCCAAATGTCTCCGGTCCTGGATGTATTCCGCTATTGCCCAAGCGATGCTCAGGCCATCGTAGGTGCTGGTTCCTCTCCCGATCTCATCGAGCAAGATCAAACTTCTGGCTGTCGCACAGTTGAGGATTTGTGCGGTCTCGGTCATTTCGACCATGAAGGTGCTCTGGCCGGCTGCCAGATTGTCGGAGGCACCGACGCGTGTGAAAATGCGGTCGGTTAAGCCGATGGTGGCGGAACGGGCCGGAACAAAACTGCCTATTTGCGCCATGAGGACAATCAGCGCCACTTGCCGCAGGTATGTGCTCTTGCCGGCCATGTTCGGGCCAGTGATGATCAGTAGCCGGCTTTGTGCCTGGTCCAATTTGGTGTCGTTGGCGATGAACCCACTCGGCAGGTCTAGCCGTTCCACTACCGGGTGGCGTCCGTCGATAATCCTGAGGCGGTCGCTCTCCTCGATGGCCGGTCGGACGTAGCTGTTGAGGCCGGCGGTTTCCGCCAAGGCGGCGAGCACGTCCAGGAGTGCGAGTGCCTGTCCCATGCTTTGCAATCGGGGCGTCGCTTGGGCAAGCGTGGCGCGGATCTGCTCGAAGAGTTCCAACTCGAGCGCGGTCAGCTGGGTCTCGGCGCGCATCACCCGATCCTCCAGTTCCTTCAACTCGGCCGTGGTGAACCGCTCTGCGTTGGCCAGCGTCTGCTTGCGATGGTACTGAGAGGGTATCCTGGGCAAATTGGCCTTGGTCACCTCGATGTAGTATCCGAAGACCTGATTGAAGCGTATCTTCAGCGATTCGATTCCGGTACGCTCACGCTCCTGTGCTTCGAGTCTGGCGATCCAACCTTTCCCTTCCTTGGCGGTCTTGAGCAGCTCGTCCAGCGCAGCGTCGCAGCCGTCTTTGATGATCCCTCCGTCACGGGTTGAGGCGGGAGCATCCGGGAGAATCGAACGCTCGATGAGCTCGTGGACGTCGCTCAGGTCATCCCAGGTTTTGGTCAGATCTTGTAGCATGGGGGCACGAAGCGGCGTCAGCAACCCTCGGATGGCCGGGAGGGCTGCGACCGACTGTTTGAGCGCCAGCAGTTCTCGCGGTTGCGCGGCGCCCAGCGAGATCCTGCTGCTCAGCCTCGTGATATCTTGAACCGTCCGGAGCGCCGCCCTGATCCCCGTCCTGGCCGGCAGGTCAGCCAGCAGTTCCGCCACGGCTTCTAGGCGGGCCTGGATCGGCTTCGGCTCTACCAAAGGGCGCAAGACCCATTCCCGCAGTAAACGGCCTCCCATCACCGACACGGTTCGGTCGAGCACCGACAAGAGCGTGGATTGCATCCGCTGGTCCGGCTCGGACCCCAACGGATTGACCAGTTCGAGGTTGCGAATGGTGGCACTGTCCAGGTGCATCTCCTGTCCGGATCGGCGGACTTTCAGACGTCGGACGTGGGCTAGGCTGGCGTTGGGCTGAGTCTCGCGCAGGTATCGCACCGCGGCTCCGGCTGCTTGCAGGCCCAGCGTCAACCCCCGGCAGCCGAAAGCGTCCAATGACCCTACGCCGAATTGCTCCTGGAGGGTCCGTTCCGCCGCTGCAAGGAGGAAGCGAGACGATTCTTGCGCGCAGAGACGCGGGCCTTTCAATTGGGTCAGGCAGGCCAATGATGCCGCAGGCAAGTCTGCCTGGTGTAAAATCTCACGTGGCTCAAGTCGGGACAATTCATCCAGCGCGGCGGTCGCGGCGCCGGCTCCTTCGAATTCCCTGACCCAGAATTCTCCTGTCGAGAGGTCGAGGGCCGCCAGGCCCAGCCTGGCGGATTGAGCGTCTGGGCTCGGTGTAGCGGCGGCCATGGCAGCCAGAAAGTTCGATTCGGTGGCGGGCAGAAATTCGGTGTCGATCAGGGTGCCGGGCGTATACAGACGGACCACCTCGCGCCGGACGAGGCCCTTGGCCAGCTTGGGATCTTCCACTTGGTCGCACAGCGCTACGGTGCGCCCGGCTTTGAGGAGTTTGGCGATGTAGTTGGTGGCGGCATGGTGTGGCACGCCGCAGAGCGGAACCGGCTCGGCTTTTGCTTTGTCGCGGGAGGTCAGCGCGATCGAGAGGAGCCGGGACGCCTCTTCCGCGTCCTCATAGAACATTTCGTAGAAATCGCCGACCCGAAAGAAAAGGATAGCCCCTTGGTAGGCCTGCTTGATCTCCCGGTACTGGCGCATCAGGGGAGTCAGGTCCTGATCAGTCATCGGGCAGTTCCCCGGCTGATTTCTCGGGGGAACGTTCTCCGGTCTGGGGGAGATGATGGGCTGAAGTTTGCGGGGGGAGCCGTAACCGTTCGAGGTCTGCCTCAGCCTCCTGGAGGGCTTTGATTTTTCGGCGCAGCTCCAGTCGAACTTGAATCCAGGCGGGGAACAGCAGGATTGAAGCCACCAGCAGTCCGACAGCGAAGGCGCTGAGCACCGGCCGCCACAGTTCCGTCGTGGCCTCGCGGAGCCCGAAGAAATAGCGGAGTGTCACCTCCTGCTCCTGGTTCTGGAGAAAGAAGGTCAGTGACAGTAACAACAGAATGCCAACCAGGATGAGACGAATCATGGGTTCGTTTTCGCACTCCTTCTTGCGGATCGGCCTCGCCCCGTGGTTGGCTTCGTCCCGAGGCGAGGACTTCGTCCGCTCGTTCGGATCCGGTGACCGGACTGGGCGTTCGTTTGCGGGAGCTTTGCGAGCGCCGACCGGAATGACGCGCGCAGTTTTCGATAGGTAGCCCGCAAGTGTTCGGGAATGACGCGGGTCTCGGCCAGCAGCGACATGAAATTCGTGTCGCCGTTCCAGCGGGGGACGATATGGAGATGGAGGTGTGCCTCGATTCCCGCTCCACTCACTTGGCCGAGGTTCAATCCCACGTTAAATCCTTCGGGCCTGACGGCCAGATGGAGGGCTTGGATCGAGAGGTTCGTCATCCGGATCAGTTCCAAAGCGCAGTCGGCCGGGAGCAGTTCCAAGCTCTTGACGTGCGCATAGGGGGCCACAAGGAGGTGGCCGCTATTGTACGGGTAGCGGTTCATGATGACAAATCCATGCTGGCCTCGGTGGAGAATCAATCGTGCGGCATCGTGGTCGGTGCCGCGCTCCACGCAGAAGATGCAGCCTGCGGGTTTGCGCGCGTTCTTCACGTAGGCCATGCGCCACGGCGCCCAGATGACGTTCATCGGTGAGACTGCCCCCCCCGCCCCGCGGAAACAGTATGGCGGGCGGTCTTCAGGCTGTGGGCCAACCGCCCAAGGCAGGCTTGAGCAGCGGGGCCGGTGGCCTGCATGGCGATAGAACGGGACGTCGGGGTCACATGGTCCAATCGGATTTCAAGCCGATCTTGTGGTAGCTCCGATCCGGCCTTTTCAGCCCATTCAATGGCCAGGACGGTCCGGTCGTTCTGATAATCGGATATGCCCAAGTGCCGGAGTTCCGATTCCTGTTCAATCCGGTACAGGTCTGCGTGGACCAGGCGCAGACGGCCTTGGTATTCGTGAATCAGCACGAACGTAGGGCTGCTGACAGCACGGGGGGGCGCCCCGATTCCTGCGGCTAGCCCGCGTACGAACACCGTCTTGCCGCTGCCGAGTTCTCCAGAGAGCGCGAGGGTTTCGCCTCCGCGCAAGGCTAAGCCCGTGGCATGACCCAGCCGTTCCGTCTCCGCAGCCGATCGCGTGACCGTTAGCCGGGTGTCGGTCGGCTGACGAGCATTCTTCGGCTTGCGTGCGGTCGGCTTGACGGCGGGATGCGCTCCGCGCTTGCCCATGGATGGCCGCCTAGCTGGGGGCCCCAGAGGCCTGTTAGTAGCCGACAGACGTGGTGGTTTGTGTGAAGGCATAGGGAATGTGTTCAATGATATCGCCGGCCGTCATGCCGATAGTGCCGCGCTCGGCTGCGGCCAAATCTCCGGCCAGCCCGTGAAAGTATGTCCCCAGGCAGGCTGCGGCCCAGGGGTCGAGTTTCTGAGCCAGCAATCCGACGACCATTCCGGTCAGGACATCGCCGCTGCCCGCAGTCGCCATGCCGGGGTTGCCTGTCGGGCAGATGACAACGCGTCCATCCGGATGGGCGACCACGGTTCTAGCTCCTTTTAAAATCAGCATGACACGGCGACGGTGCGCGCATCGCATGGCGATGCCGATCCGATCGGCGTTGATCAAATGGGCTGTGGCGTCTCCTTCCAAGCGGGCCATTTCGCCCGGGTGGGGGGTCATGATCGGCATGACTTTGCAATCCGCCAGTAGCGAGGTGCGCCCGGCCAGCGCATTGAGAGCGTCGGCGTCCAAGACGGATGGCCGCTCCAACCGCGGGATCAATGCCTGCAGCACCTCGACGGTTTCCGGATGGGTCGTCAGGCCAGGCCCTACGGCGACGGCATCGCCAGCCTGCGCAAAGGAGAGGAGCCGATCGAGGCCGGAGCGCGCCAGGGTCCTAGCCTTCGTTTCGGGCATCGAAGTCGTCATTGCCTCCAGGAGTTTGCTCTCGAGGACGTCGTTGACGCTCGTCGGGGTCGCCACGGTGACCAAGCCGGCGCCGGTTCGGAGCGCGGCTTTCGCAGCCAAGGCCGCGGCGCCAGTCTTGCCGACTGAGCCGGCGATAATACCGGCATGGCCGAACGTCCCCTTATGGGCCGACAGGGGCCTAGCCGGCAACAAGCGGCGACACGAGTCCAGGGTTAGCAGCGAAACGGCACTCTCCACCTCCTCTTCAAATGGCTGAGGGAGCCCGATGTCGGCGATATGGATTTTGCCCGCATGGTCGAGACCCTGGCCAAGGTAGAGTCCCATCTTGGGTTGGGCGAAGGTCACGGTCAACGTGGCTCGGACAGCGGCGCCCATGACCGCTCCCGTGTCTGCGTGAATGCCAGACGGGAGATCTGCCGCCACGACGGGGATGCCCGATTCGTTGATGGTGTCGATGGCGCTGCAATAGAGCCCTTCGACCGGCGCGGACAGGCCCGTTCCCAGAAGGGCGTCCACGATCACCTGGCTTTTCTTGATCAGCGTGCGACAACGCTCGTCGGATCGATAGGCTTGGACGGAGGTCGCGCCGGCGATCTTGACGAACCGGCGGTACATGGTTTTGGCGTCGCCAGTCATGGACGATGGTTGCGCCATCAGCAACACCTGCGCTCGCACCCGCTTGCGTGTGAGCAGGCGGGCAGCCACAAGTCCATCCCCTCCGTTGTTGCCCTTGCCGCACAGGATCGTGACGGTCTTGCCGGCCAGTGGACCGAACAGCTGTTCCATGGAGGCGACCAGGCAGGTCCCGGCATTCTCCATCAAGGTGAGAGCGGGAATCTGCGCCTCCTGGATCGCGCGGCGATCGAGGGCTTGCATTTGGGCGGCGGTGACGATCTTCATACGTGAAACACTCGTCGGGATGAGATCTGGCGCATCAGGAAGGACAACTCTCGCCTCGCCCCCTTTGCCTCAGGCGGCTACGTTGCCGTCAATACCACTTGCGCGATGGCGTAGTCGGCGTCGTGCGAGAGGCTGAGGTGGATGTCGGTGACGCCAGCTTCACGAAGCAGAGCGCCTGCGCGGCCTTGTACCTGGGCAACCGGTTTCCCTCCCGCATCGTTCAAGACTTGAATGTCCTGCCAACTGATCCCCGCCGACCAGCCAGTTCCGAGGGCCTTCAAGACCGCTTCCTTGGCGGCAAACCGTCCGGCGAGCGAAGCATAGGGTGAGGCCCGTTCGAAACAGTAGCGGCGTTCGGCTTCTGTGTACAGCCGTTCCAGAAACCGGTCATGCCACCGATCGGCCAGCGTGCGGATCCGTTCGATCTTGACGAGGTCCAGGCCGATTCCGACAATGCGCATGGCTCACGTTGCTCCGCACTGGGACGGGATGCGAGGTTCGAGGGCCATCAGGCTCCCTTAGGCATGTGCCAAGGGCCTCACACCTCTCATTTATGAGACGAGCTGTTTCATTTCCCGAACGGCGCGATCAAGTCCGACAAGGACGGCGCGGGCGATGATGCTGTGGCCGATGTTGTATTCCACAATTTCATGAATTTGAGTCAGGCGCTTCACGTTTCGGTAGGTCAAGCCATGTCCGGCATTGACGCCCATGCCCAACTTGTAGGCCAGCTTGGCCGCATGGGTGATGGCGTCCAGCTCGGCCTGCTCCTCCTTGAGGCGGCGGGCATTGGCATAGCGGCCCGTGTGAAGCTCGACATAGTCGGCGGCGATTTTGTGGGCCGCTTTGATCTGGGCCGGGTCCGGTTCGATGAACAGGCTAACCGGGATGCCTCCATCGTGGAGCATGTCCACGATACGCTGGATACGATCTCTCTGTCCCGCCACATCCAACCCGCCTTCCGTCGTCAGCTCCTGCCGCCGCTCCGGAACCAACGTAACCAAGTGGGGCTTGACGCCGAGTGCGACCTTGACCATCGCCTCGTCGGCGGCCATTTCCAAATCCAGCTTGGTTTGGATGACATCTTTGAGGAGGTTCAGATCCCGGTCCTGGATATGGCGCCGGTCTTCGCGCAAGTGGACGACGATGCCGTCGGCGCCGGCCAGTTCCACCAGCAGAGCCGCCGCCACCGGATCCGGTTCGCTGCCGCCCCTGGCTTGCCGGAGCGTGGCCACATGATCGACGTTCACACCCAATCGCGCCACGGAGCCTCCTTCTGTCGTCGGCTAAGAGCTCAGCCGCGGCAGAATGCATGAGTTTGCAAAAGGTTAGAGTATTATTGCAAAAACCTCGTGATGGTAGCAAGAAGCAAACTGTCTCAGCGTTGCCATCCATCCGGCAACGAGAGCCGCGATCCGGAAAATCACCCAACTCCGGATTAAAATTGACTGTTTTGACGCACTGCATTAAAATCGAATTTTCTATGCCTTGTTGCGCAACTGCCAGGGTGTCGTTGCAACGTATTGAAAAACTGAGGAGATGGTGGAAGGGTTCTATCGTATTAAGCGACTGCCTCCCTATGTGTTTGCGCAAGTCCAGGCCTTAAAGCTGGACGCCAGGCACAGGGGTGAGGACATTATTGACTTCGGCATGGGCAATCCGGACCAGCCGACGCCGGATCATATTGTGGAAAAGCTGTTGGAGGCCTCGCGGAATCCGAAGAACCATCGGTATTCCGCGTCGAAAGGTATTACCAAGCTGCGCCATGCGATCACGGGCTGGTACAAGCGGAATTACGACGTGGACCTGGACCCGGAAACGGAAGCGATCGTCACGATCGGGTCAAAGGAGGGAATCGCGCATCTGGCATTGGCGTTGGTCGGTCCTGGCGATGTCGTACTGACCCCGACGCCGACCTACCCCATCCACATGTACAGCATGATCATTGCGGGCGGGGAAGTGCGGGGCATCGAGCTGCGCCCCGACAGCGATTTCTTCCATGATCTGACGCAGGTCTACCGGCAGACCCAGCCGAGGCCGCGCATCCTGGTCATCAATTTCCCCCACAATCCGACGACGGCGGTGGTGGACCTGGAATTTTTCAAGAAAGTGGTGGCGTTCGCCAAAGAGCACAATGTCATCGTGATCCACGATCTGGCCTATGCGGACCTCGTGTTCGACGGCTACAAGGCGCCCAGTCTCCTGCAAGTACCGGAGGCGAAAGACGTCGGGGTGGAGTTTTACACCTTGTCCAAGAGCTATAACATGCCGGGATGGCGCGTGGGATTCTGCGTGGGCAACCGCGAGGTCATCGGGGCTCTGGCCAAGATCAAGAGCTATTTGGACTACGGCATTTTCCAACCGGTGCAGATCGCCAGCATCATTGCGCTGAACGGGCCGCAGGATTGCGTGAAAGAAATCGTGGCCCGGTATGAGCGGCGGCGGAACGAGCTGGTGGATGGGCTCAACCGGATCGGCTGGATGGTGGACAAGCCTCGCGCGACGATGTTCCTCTGGGCCCGCATTCCAGCTCCGTTCCGTGGGATGGGCTCGCTGGAGTTCTCGAAGCTCCTGCTGCGGGAGGCCAAGGTGGCGGTCTCCCCCGGGATCGGCTTCGGGGAAGGCGGGGATGAGCATGTCCGGTTCGCGCTGGTTGAAAACGAGCAGCGCATCCGGCAAGCCGTCCGTGGGATCAAGCGGGTCTTGCATCAGGAAGAGGACCCCAAATGAAACGGCGCATCGGAGTGGGGCTGGTGGGGTTCGGCACGGTCGGCGCCGGCGCGGCGAAGATTCTTCAGCAGAACGCCGCGCTGATCCAGCGGCGCGTGGGTGTGCCGGTGGAACTGGTGCGCATCGCGGACTGGGATATTGCGCGGGATCGCGGCGCAGCGGTGCCGCCCGGCGTCCTGACGACGGATCTGCGCCAGGTCTTAGACGATCCGGCCGTGGACATCGTGTTGGAACTCATCGGGGGCTACGACACGGCCAAGCGCGTGATCCTGGGGGCCATGGCCGGCGGCAAGTCGGTCGTCACGGCCAACAAGGCGCTGCTGGCGGTTCACGGCGAAGAAATCTTCGAGGCGGCGGCCCGGCATGGCGTGGACCTGGGTTTCGAGGCGAGCGTCGGCGGCGGCATTCCTGTGATCCGCGCCCTGACCGAAGGCTTGGCCGCCAACCAAATCCTGTCCATCTACGGCATCATCAACGGGACGTCCAACTACATCCTCAGCCGGATGACGAAGGATGGGCACGGATTCCAGGAGGTGTTGGCCGAGGCGCAGTGCGCCGGCTATGCGGAGGCCGATCCCACGTTCGACGTGGCAGGCACCGACAGCGCCCACAAGCTGGCCATCATGGTGAGTCTGGCCTACGGCACACCGGTCAACTTCAAGGACCTGTTCGTGGAAGGGATTGCGAAGCTCACGCCGCTGGATATCGCGTATGCGAAGGAGTTCGGCTACACGATCAAACTGCTGGGGATCGCCAAGTTTCTGCGCGGCGATCCTGAAGGCGAAATCGAGGCGCGGGTCCATCCCACGATGATCCCGTCGGACTCGCCGCTCGCCCGCGTGGACGGCGTCTACAACGCCATCCAGCTTGTCGGCGACGCCGTGAACGACGTGGTGCTCTATGGGCAGGGCGCCGGTTCGCTGCCCACGGGCAGTGCGGTGGTGAGCGACGTCATCGACATCGCGCGGAATGTGCTGCACGGCGCGTCCGGTCGGGTGCCGCCCGCCTCGTTCCAACGGGACCAGCGCCGCCCGCTGCGCCTGCGCCCGATCGAGGACATCACGAGCCTCTATTACTTGCGGTTCATGGTCTTGGACCGTCCCGGCGTGCTGTCACAGATTGCCGGAGTGCTGGGGCAGCAGGGGATCAGTATTTCCTCCGTGCTGCAAAAGGGGCGCAAAGAAGGCCAAACCGTGCCAGTCGTGATCATGACGCACCAGGCGGCGGAGCGGAACGTGCAAGCGGCGCTGCACGACATCGATCGCATGGCGTTCATTTCGGAGCCCACCACGTTGATTCGTGTCGAGGGGCAGGACGAGTAACGCATGAACGCTCCTCGCTACCAATATGCCCCGGGTCCGTACCGGTCTCGCCGAGGCCGGCCATGAGGCCTTGGCGCGGTGTCATCGAAGAGTACCGCAAGTTTCTGCCGGTCACGGAGGCGACTCCCGTCGTGACCTTGGGCGAGGGGCATACCCCTTTGATCCCGGCTAAGCGTCTCGCGGCCAAGATCAATCCGAGGATCGAGCTGTATCTCAAATTTGAGGGGGCCAATCCCACCGGGTCGTTCAAGGACCGGGGGATGACCTTGGCGATTTCCAAAGCCTTGGAAGCGGGAGCCCGCGCCGTCATCTGCGCGTCGACGGGCAACACGTCCGCGTCCGCGGCTGCTTATGGCGCCCGCGCCGGCTTGGCGGTGTATGTCTTGATCCCCGCCGGCAAGATCGCGCTGGGCAAACTGTCGCAAGCCATGATGCATCAGGCCACGGTCATCCAGATCGAGGGGAATTTCGACCAGGCGCTGTCCATCGTCAAGGATGTGGCCGCCACGCATCCGATCGAACTGGTGAACTCGATCAATCCCTTCCGGATCGAAGGGCAGAAAACGGCGGCGATGGAAGTGTGCGACCAGCTGGGCGGGTCGCCGACGGTCCATGTCCTACCGGTCGGCAATGCCGGCAACATCACGGCCTACTGGAAAGGGTACAAGGAGTACCGGAGCGCCGGCCAGATTGCCCAGGCGCCGAGAATGATGGGTTTTCAGGCGGCCGGTGCCGCGCCGATCGTACTGGGCCGCATCGTCGAAGATCCCCAGACGGTCGCGACCGCGATCCGAATCGGCAACCCGGCGAGCTGGAAGGGGGCACTCCAGGCGGTGGAGGAGTCGCGGGGCGGCATCGACTTGGTGACGGACGAGGAAATCCTGAAGGCTTACGGCATGGTCGCGGCGGAAGAAGGGGTCTTCGGCGAGCCGGCCTCTGCCGCTTCCGTGGCAGGCGTGATCAAGCTGAACGCCAAGGGGGAGCTGAACGAAGGGGATCGGGTCGTGTGTACGTTGACGGGGCATGGGCTGAAGGATGCGGATACGGCCATCAGCGTGTCGCGCCAACCGCGCACGATCAAGGCCAGCCGCGACGAAGTCGTCCGTTTGCTGAACCTGTAGCGGAGACCGCTTCCGGCGGCGAAATAGAGGATCGTGAGACCAGCGAAGAAAGGACGCTTGTGAAATACCTGATTCTGCATGGTGAGCGGATGGCGGGAACGCCTCATCCGGATTTGGGAGGCAAGACTCCGCTGCAGGCAGCCAATACGCCGCGCATGGACGAGTTGGCCCGCAAGGGGGAGTTGGGGCTGATCAGCATTCTGCCGGAAGGACTGGCGCCGGGCGGCACGGTCAGGCAGCTCGCGATTTTCGGGTACGATCTGCGCAAGTGTCCGGGCGGGCCGGCTCCCTACGAAGCAGCGAGCCAGGGGGTGGCGCTGGGCGATCTCGATGTCGCGTTCCGATGCAGCATGGTGACGCTTCGTGCCGGTGCGTCCAAGGGGAAGGGGGCCGGCGACGAGATCAAGAAGCTTGCGCCGCAGGTCGTGCTCGACGATGCGGCGGCCGGTGGAATCGGCATCGAGGAGGCGCGGGAATTGCTGGAGTCGATCAACGAGCAGCTCGGGTCCGAGACGATTCAATTTTATCCGGGATCGGACCATCGGCATCTGCTCGTCTGGGTCGGAGGCAAGGCACGGGCGACCACGCACGATCCGCGCGCAGCGGTCGGCCAGCCGATCGGGGCCTTTCTTCCCGCCGGAGACGGAGCCGATATTTTGAAGCAAGTGATGGAGGCCTCGCTGCTTATTCTGCGCGATCATCCGGTCAACGATCAGCGTCGCGAAGCAGGGCAGAAACCGGCTAACTGTCTCTGGCTGTGGGGGCAGGGCAGGGCGGCGCGTCTGCCGAAGCTGACTGACAAGTACCAGAAGACGGGGTCGGTCGTGTCGGCCAGGGAGCTGCTCCGCGGCATCGGGATCTGTGCGGGGTTCGAGGCCGTCAATCCCCTGCTGTCCGGCCAGGGAGGAGAGAGGGGGCCGGATTTCGAGGGCCTCGCCAGCGCCGCACAGCGCGAGTTGGCAAAGAAAGATTTCGTGTACGTGCACGTGAAGTTACCGGGCGAGGTGGCGCATAGCGCCGATGCCAAGGCCAAGGTGAGTCTGGTGGAGGCGTTCGATAAGAAGACCGTCGGCCCGATCCTGGACGGGCTGGCCAAGCTGGGTCCTCACCGGGTGGCGTTGATCTGCGATCATGGCGTGGCCGAGCGTGGCCAAGCGAGTCTGCTGCCTGCGCCCTATGTCCTCTATGACGGAACGGGAGCCAAGGGGCTCGCCACAGGGGGCTTCAGCGAAGCCGACGCCGAAGCGGCTTCTGGGGGCGTGAAGCCTGCCTCGCGGCTGATGAGTTGGCTCTTCACGAAGGGTTGAAGGAAGGGAAGACGCCCCGGTGGCCCTGATCGTCCAGAAATACGGCGGCACGTCCGTCGGTACCGTCGAGCGCATCCATCGTGTTGCCGACCGTGTGGCCGAAGCCAAGAAGGGCGGGCACGAGGTGGTGGTGGTCTTGTCCGCCATGAGCGGGGAGACCGACCGGCTGATGCGTCTGGCCCAGGAGGTCACCGCGTCGCCGGACGAGCGCGAATTGGATATGTTGCTGTCTACCGGCGAGCGGGTGACCATCGCGCTCCTGGCGATGGATCTGCGCGGACGGGGGATCAATGCCCGGTCGTTTACCGGCCGCCAAGTCGGCATCATTACGGACAGCAGCCATACCAAGGCGCGTATCGCCAGGGTGACGGCGGAACGGATCCGCGAGGCCTTGGCGGAGGGAGTCATTCCGGTCGTGGCCGGATTCCAGGGGATCCACGAGCGTATTGACGTGACGACTCTGGGGCGTGGCGGATCGGACCTGACCGCAGTCGCGCTGGCGGCGGCGCTCAAGGCCGATCGTTGCGTCATCTATACCGATGTGGACGGGGTGTACACGGCCGATCCCAATATCGTGCCGTCGGCCAGGCGCCTGGATCGCGTGTCCTACGAGGAGATGCTCGAACTAGCCAGCTTGGGTGCCAAGGTGCTGCAGAGCCGGTCGGTGGAGTTCGCGGCCAAACACGGGGTGCCGGTGGAAGTGAAATCCAGTTTTAAGGAGGGGCAGGGAACGCTTGTGGTTACTGAAGATGCCGATATGGAGCGAGTCGCGGTTTCCGGCGTGTCCGGCGACCGGAATCAAGCCAAGATCACGATCGTCGGCGTGCCGGACCGTCCCGGCGTCGCGGCCAGGATTTTCGGACCGGTGGCCGAGGCCAACATCATCGTGGACATGATCATTCAGAACGTCAGCCAGGCCGCGCTCACCGACATTTCGTTCACGGTACCGCGCGCGGACCTGAATAAGGCGGTCGGCCTGGTGCAACGCATCGCCAAGGAGATCGACGCCAAGTCCGTGGCGGTCACGGAGGCCATCGCCAAGGTGTCCCTGGTCGGGGTCGGGATGCGGTCCCACAGCGGCGTGGCGGCCCGGATGTTCGAGGTCCTCTCGCGGGAGGGGATCAACATCATGATGATCAGCACCAGCGAGATCAAAATCTCCTGCGTGATCGACGAAAAGTATCTGGAGCTGGCCATGCGCACCCTGCACGGGGCGTTCGGCCTGGATCGACCGGCGGCATCGTGAGGGCGGCGTGAAGGACGGATACAAAGCCGAGCGGCACTTGGAAGTCTACGACACGACGCTGCGCGACGGGGCGCAGGCCGAGGACGTGAGTTTCTCCGTGGACGACAAGGTTCGCGTGGCGCAGAAGCTCGACGAGCTGGGGGTGCAGTACATCGAAGGCGGGTGGCCAGGCGCCAATCCGAAGGACATCGAGTTCTTCCGGATCGTCAAGACCATCCCCTTCAAACATGCGATGGTGGTGGCGTTCGGCTCGACCCGCAAGGCCAGCAATCCGGTGCAGAAGGACTCCAACATCCAGGCGTTGCTGGCGGCGGAAACCGATACGATCACGCTGTTCGGGAAGAGTTGGAATTTGCACGTGACCGATGCGCTCGGCATCACTCTTGCGAAGAACCTCGAACTCATCGGGGACTCGATCGCCTATCTGAAGGCCAAGAAGCGGCGGGTGTTCTACGATGCGGAACATTTCTTCGACGGCTACAAGGCCGATCCCGACTACGCGCTCGAGACTCTGCGCCGGGCGGTGGAGGCGGGAGCCGAGCGGGTGATTCTTTGCGACACCAACGGCGGCACGATGCCCTGGGAGATCAAAGACATCTGCCGGGCGGTGCAGCGTGATTGCGCGGTGCCGCTCGGCATCCATGCGCACAACGACACCGAGATGGCGGTGGCCAACTCGCTGGTCGCCATCGAGGCCGGCATCGTCCAGGTGCAGGGCACGATCAACGGAATCGGCGAGCGGTGCGGCAACGCGAACCTCTGCTCGATCGTGCCCAACCTGGAGCTGAAGATGAAGATGGCGGTGCTGGGCGAGAAGCGCCTGCGGCATTTGCGCGAAGTCTCCGGCTTCGTCTCCGAGATCGCCAACCTCATGCCGAACAAACATCAGCCCTATGTCGGGGATGCGGCGTTTGCGCACAAAGGCGGCGTGCACATCCATGCCGTGCGGAAGAACCCGGTCACCTATGAGCACGTCATTCCCGAGAAGGTCGGGAACCGCCAACGCATGCTGGTTTCCGACTATTCTGGCCGCAGCGGCCTGGTGGGCAAGGCCGAAGAGTATGGCTTCAAGCTCTCGAAGGACAATCCCCAATTGCAGGAATTGGTGGCGACCCTGAAAGAGCTGGAAAGCGAAGGCTACCAATTCGAGGGCGCGGAAGGGTCGTTCGAGCTGTTGCTGCGCAAAGCGGTCGGCAAGCACAAGCCCTCGTTCGAATTGCTGGGGTTTCGTATCATCGTGGAAAAGCGCCACGCCAAGGAGCCCTCAATTTCGGAAGCCACCGTCATGGTCAAAGTCGGCGATGTGGTCGAGCATACGGCGGCTGTCGGCGCCGGCCCGGTCAACGCGCTGGATCATGCGCTCCGCAAGGCGCTTGAAAAATTCTATCCGCAGCTGGCTGAGGTCAAGCTGCTGGACTATAAAGTGCGGGTGCTGGCGGCTAGTCAAGGCACGGCGGCCAAGGTGCGGGTCTTGCTCGAATCCGGCGACCACAAGGAAAAATGGGGCACGGTCGGTGTCTCGGAAAACATCATGGAGGCCAGCTGGCAGGCCTTGGCGGACAGCATCGAGTACAAGTTGATGCCGCATAAGCCGTGACCGATGGCCGGTGCGCTGCAGGTTCACGATCGACGGCCAGTCCAGGAATTCTCTTGACACTAACGGTAACCTCACGTAATTTATGGGGAAAATTGATGCGGGGGCGGGCTTGCGAACGTATGCGTCTAAGTGGAGATTCGGAGCATTGCCTGGGGGGATGGCATGAGAAAGGCTGATATCGCCAACGAGATCTATGAGAAGGTTGGGGTCTCCAAGAAGGAAGCAGCGGACATCGTCGAATTCATTCTGAACTTGCTCAAAGAAGTCCTCCACAAGGGCGAATCGGTCAAGATCGCCGGGTTCGGCAATTTTGTGGTGCGGAGCAAAGGGGCCAGAAAAGGCCGGAACCCCAGGACGGGTGAAGAAATTGGGATCACGCCGCGTCGTGTGGTCACCTTCCGGCCCAGCCAGGTCTTTAAAAAGTACGTGAATCATTCCTGACGGCTCGCAGGGGCGACATGAGGGTCGTTGATGGCGGCTGAGCCCAGGCTTGGCAGCAAGCTCTTCTACAAGATCGGAGAGGTCAGTGAGATCACCAAGCTGCCCGCCTATGTCTTGCGCTTCTGGGAATCCCAGTTCGGTTTTCTCAAGCCCAAGAAAAGCCGAGGCCGGCAGCGCCTCTACGTGCAGCGCGATGTCGAGACCGTCTTGGAAGTCAAGCGCTTGCTGTATGAAGAGGGGCATACGATCGAAGGGGTGAAGCGTTTTTGGGGCCGGCGGGGGCGGCGCGGTGGACAACCGGTTTCCCCCCGCGAGGTGGCGAAGCGGTTGAAAGGCAACTTGCAAGCCATCCTGCGGATCATGGATTCGTACGATCGCTAGACGCAATCGTTACGGTGAGCCATCGGCGCCTCGGCAAGTGCCGGAGAGTCGACATTGGATGGGTCGGGGCGTAGCGCAGACCGGTAGCGCACTCGCTTGGGGTGCGAGAGGTCGTGGGTTCAAATCCCGCCGCCCCGACCACACCACGATAACCGTGATGAGTTGCGAGCGCTAAGTTTTCCGTTTTGAGTGCTCGGAACGACAGACTCGAAACGCATAACTCAAATCCACAAAAAGCTGCCCCGCGCAGCTTTTTTTATTCCCGGTCCGGCGGCGGCCTCGGAGTATGATGAAAATTCTGGTCACCAACGACGACGGCATCGATTCACCGGGTTTGCATGCGTTGGCCGATGCGCTGCGTCCGTTGGGAGACGTCTGGGTGGTGGCCCCGGATCGGGAGCGGACGGCCGTGGCCCATGCGCTTACGCTGCACAAGCCGTTGCGCTTGAACCGGCTGGGGCGGCAGATCTTTTCCGTCAACGGCACCCCCAGCGATTGCGTGAATCTGGCGCTCAAGAAAGTCCTGCCGACGCAGCCGGCTCTGATCGTCTCCGGCATCAATCGCGGGGTGAATCTCGGCGACGACGTGACCTACTCGGGCACCGTTTCGGCGGCCCTGGAGGGGACCATCCTGGGCATCCCCTCGATCGCGGTGTCGCAGGAGGCCGGGCGGGACGGCCGGACTTTTCGCTTCGACGTGGCTGCGGCCTATGCGGTCCGCGTGGCCCGGGCCGTCCTGATTCATGGCTTGCCGGCCGAAACGCTGGTGAACGTGAACGCGCCGGATCGCCCGAAGAGCCGGATCAAGGGCGTGAAAGTCACGTCGCTGAGCCGCAGATGGTTCCACGATCCCATCGTCGAGAAGGTGGACCCGCACGGGCGGAAATACTATTGGATCGCCGGGACCCGGGTTTCCTGGGAGCGGCGGAAGGATGCAGACCATGAGGCCGTCCGGCAAGGGTTCGTGTCGGTGACGCCCATTCATCTGGACATTACGAACTACGGGGCGCTCGAGCAGCTTCGCCAGTGGGAGCCGATGTTGACGCGCCGAGCCGGTTCGAAGAAGGCCGCCAAAAACGGCGGCGTCAAGGCGGCGTCGTGGAGCAAGGGCCGATGCTGAAAGTCTACAATACGTTGTCGGGCAAGAAGGAGCCCTTCGAGCCGCTCGTGCCCGGGGCCGTGCGGATGTATGTCTGCGGCGTGACGGTCTACGACGAGTGCCACCTTGGCCATGCGCGCAGCGCGCTGGTCTTCGATGTCATTCGGCGCTATCTCGAGCGCAGCGGGTTCTCCGTCACGTTCGTGAAAAACTTCACGGACGTGGATGACAAGATCATCAAGCGAGCCCATGAGCGCGGCAAGCCCTGGCAGGACATCACGACGGAATACATCGAAGCCTATTACCGCGACATGGGGCGGCTCGGCATCAAGCCGGCGACGGTAGAACCGAAGGCCACGGAACACATGGCGGAGATCATCGGACTGATCCAGGCGCTGATTCGTAAAAGCGTGGCCTATCAAGTCAATGGGGATGTGTATTTCCAGGTCGAGCGGTATGAATCATACGGCCGGCTCTCGAAGCGAAAGATGGAGGACATGCAGGCCGGCGCCCGCGTCGAGGTGGACGAGCGCAAGCGGCATCCTATGGATTTCGCCCTCTGGAAGGGTGCGAAGCCTGGCGAGCCGGCCTGGGACAGTCCCTGGGGGCCTGGCCGGCCGGGCTGGCATATCGAATGTTCGGCCATGTCCATGAAGCATCTTGGCGAGACGTTCGACATCCACGGCGGAGGGATGGACCTGATCTTCCCGCACCATGAAAACGAAATCGCCCAGTCCTGCGCCGCGACCGGAAAAGAATTCGCCCGCTATTGGCTGCACAACGGCTTCGTGCAGATCAATCAGGAAAAGATGTCCAAGTCGATCGGGAACTTTTTCACGATCCGGGAAATTTTTGAGAAGTTTCCAGCGCCTGAAAGAGTCACCGCTGAAGTGTTGCGCTTTTTTCTTCTTTCAACACATTACAGGAGCCCTCTCGATTTTTCCGATGAAGCACTCCGTCAAGCCTGGGCAGGAATTAATAACTTATATGATCTTTTCTTGCGACTCGAAGAACCCACTAGTTCAGAGGGGCATGGCGATATGGAAATGGAAGAAATTTTGGGAGTTTTTCCGGATTCCTTTCAAAAAGCCATGGAAGATGACTTTAATGCACCAGCGGTTCTCGCAGGGTTTCAACAACTGCGAGGCGAAGTTAATCTAAGGCTACTAACCTCTGGGCTATCGCGCGAGATGCGAGATAAAGTGTGCGATATCTTCCGCCATTTCGGTTATGTGCTTGGCGTCTTTCAAGTGTCACCTAGGGAGTGGCAATTCAACAGCATCATAAAAGTAGGGGCTGGAAATTCAGCCGGCACTGCGATTTCATTCGCTGGGACGTCAAGTGCAGTTGCAGTCCCAGACGTCTTAATTGAAGCCAAAATTTCTGAACGGAATGACGCTAGGCGTAAGAAAGATTTCAAGAAAGCTGACGAAATTAGAAAGTATTTAGCCGAACACGGCATTATCATCGAGGACCGTCCTGATGGCACGACCCGCTGGAAGCGCTGACGCGTCCGAGATGATCTACGGCCTCCATGCGGTGCGGGAAGCGCTCCGAGCCGGCGCCAGGCCGCTGTTAAAGCTCATGGTGGTGCAGCGGGATAAGCAATTCGCCGAACTGGTCGGATTGGCCCGCAGCGCCGGGACTCCGGTCCATGTCGAGCCCCGACCGGTCCTGGACCGATTGGTGCCGGACGGGCGGCATCAAGGAGCGATCGGCGTCGTCGCGGCCAAGGCCTATACGGACGAAGCGGATATTCTCGACTATGCGCGGCAGCGGGGCGAGCCGCCGTTTTTGGTGGTTCTGGACGGGGTCGAAGATCCGCACAATTTAGGCGCCGTTCTGCGAACGGCGGAGGGAGCCGGCGTGCATGGCGTCTTTCTTCCGGAGCGCCGTTCGGCCGGGCTCACGGGCACGGTGGCGAAAGTCTCCGCCGGCGCGCTGGAGCATTTGCGGGTCGGCCGGGCCGGCAATGTCAGCCAATTGCTCGAGGGGCTCAAGGAGGCTGGGGTCTGGGTCTATGCGCTGGATCCCCGTGCCTCCAAGCCGTACACGGAGTTGGATTTTCGAGGGCCCGTGGCGCTGGTGCTAGGCGGTGAGGGGAAGGGTGTGCGTCCCGGCGTACTGGACCATTGCGACGACCGGGCCACGATCCCAATGCGCGGGCGCGTCGCGTCGTTGAACGTCTCGGCCGCAGCGGCCATTGTCCTGTATGAAGCGGTTCGGCAACGCGGGGATCGGCGCGGGCCGCCGAAGGGGGCTAGCGGAGCTTGATCATGCCGCCCTGGATCGCCGCCTTCAGCAGCTGGGCGGTATTGGAGACGCGGACCTTCTTCATCATGTTGGCGCGATGCGCTTCGACGGTCTTCACGCTGATCTTAAGGCGTGGCCCGATTTCCTTGTTCTTCAGGCCGGTCCAGATGAGCTGCAGGATCTCATGTTCCCGACCGGTCAGGCTCTCGGGGCGCTTGCGTGCAACGGGGAGAGCCGCCTGGGGCCTCCGGGACTTCGGGCGCTTGGTCATGGCCGACTTCGTGATTCGCATTGCCGCTTGCTCCTCTTTCCAGGCCGTACCTGAACGAGGGGGTCACGCCTGACTCATCCCTCGCTGAGGTGAAACGAGTACGCAATAGTATCAGGCGAAAGTCTGCTTGTAAATAGAAACACCATTCTCGGAATGCCGTTCGTCGCCGCCGATCCTGCATGCCGGACGGGCAGGGCGCGCTGGCAGTCCGATGATCCTGAGCCGGGGCAATGGGGAGAGTGGCCATGGGTTCAACCCTGCTCCTGTACACCACGGTCGTTCTGTTCGGGGCGCTGATCGGCAGCTTCTTGAACGTCTGCATCCATCGGCTGCCGCGCCGCGAATCGATCGTCTGGCCTTCGTCCCGCTGCCCGGCCTGCGCCGCGCCGATTGCTCCCTACGATAACCTTCCGATTCTCAGCTTTTTGTTCCTCAAGGGAAGGTGCCGTGCCTGCCGTGCCCCTATCTCGTTGCAGTATCCCCTCGTCGAGGCGGCCAACGCCGTCGGCTATGGGCTGATCCTCTGGCGGTTCGACGTCGGATGGCCCGCGGTTGCCTATGCGCTGCTCTTCTCCTCGATGCTCGTGACCGCCGGCATCGATCTGGCGCACCAGATCATCCCCGATGCGATCACCTTGCCGGGAATTCCCCTTGGGCTCGTCCTGGCGGCCACGGTACTGCCGATAGGATTGGTGGACTCGATCCTCGGTGTGCTGGTTGGCGGCGGCCTGTTATGGTTTATGGCATGGATCAGCCCCTATCTCTTCGGCAAGGAGGGAATGGGCGGGGGCGACATCAAACTGCTGGCTATGGTCGGCGCCTTTCTGGGCTGGAAGCCGGCCCTCCTCACCATCATGATCGGCGCGACGGCCGGGTCGGTGGTGGGAGTTAGCTTAATCCTCCTCAAGGTGCTCCGGCGGGATCAATACATTCCCTTCGGGCCTTTTCTCGCCTTTGGCGCTCTGGTCGCCCTCTTTTTCCAGCAGGATATTTTCGCTTGGTATGACACCCTGCTGATCGTCGCGCAATAGACGCTCCGGCTTCCGCCTTCTTTCCGATCAAACCAGTCTCCCCTCTGTATCCGACCGGAGCCGCCCCGGTATCCAATCGGCTACGCGAAGCCCTGCCTGGCTGGGCTCCTCAGTGACCGTCAACCGTTCGTAACCCTCGGCTAATCCTCGCTCTTGCGCTACCGGGCCGCTGTGCTCTCGGCCCATTGTGCTCGGGCATGGGTTTTGGAAAAGACGCTGATAGTGGCGATGAGGAATCTGCGCATCAGAACCGAGGAGGAGACCATGGGGAATAGTGAACGGGGAGCCAGCTTGGTCGAGTTGGTCGTGGTCATGGGGTTAGCCGGATTGCTGGCGGGGCTCGTCGGGGTCACGGCAGCGGCGGCAGCGGCCAGGTATCAGGGCAAGGCGACAGCCACCGAATTGGCGATGGAACTACGCGCGGCGCGGTATCTGGCGCTGGTAAGGCGGGAACGGGTGAGGGTCGTCTTCGAACCGGAGCGGATGAGGATCAGGACGGAGCCGGCGGACCGGCCGAACGAGACGATTCGGGAGTACGACTACCGGGGCAAGGGCCTGGTGTTCGAACGAGTGCCCGGCGGCCAATCCCTGGTGTTCTATCCCAGCGGGAGATCGGCCACCCCCTCCACCATTATTTTCCGAAACCGGCAGATGGAGCGCTGGCAGCTCACCGTGAGCCTGACGGGACGGGTGTCATTCCTTTAGAGGGGCGGACCATGACAGGAAGAGGCGAGAAGGGATTCAGCCTGATCGAGGTGATGCTGGCGATGGTCATATTGGCCTTCGCGGTGGTCGGCGTGATGGGCATGCATCAATGGGGCGAGCAGGGCATGCGCTATGGCGCCGATGGAACCAGGGCGCTGGCCATGGCGGAATCCAGGCTTGAGGCCAAACGGGCGATGCCATGGGAATCGTTGCTCCAAGACGTCCTGGATGCCGACGGCCAGGCAGAAGTCGTGATGCGGGACGATGGGCGAGGCGCGGATGAGCGGGAGGGCGACGGGGTCTACACCGCCTCGGCGGACGCCGATGATATCAAGTTGGTCTGGACCGTCCAGCCGGATCGCCCCGGTTCGCTCCGAGATTCGGGGTCAGCGGTGATCCTGGTGCGGGCGAATTTTCCCGCCGGGCCGGGGCGGAGGCGCGATCTCAGTCTCGGCACCCTGCGGGCCAATCCGAATTATGTGGGGCCGAGGTGACCATGACCGGTCGTTGGTTGCGCGACCAGCGAGGGGCGTGCTTGGCTGAGCTGCTGATCGCACTGGCGGCCGGAGCCGTGGTCTTGATGGCCTCGGTGCAGAGCTTGGCGCACTTTGAGCGGCGGCTGTCCGTGCAGCAGGGCGCAATGGGACGCCACCAGGATCTGCGGATCGGGCTCGCGGTAATCGGAGACGAGTTGCGCCTGGCTGATGTCGGCTCGTCCGGCACGGTCTTATTGGCGGCCAATCAACAAGACCTGGCCTTCCTGGCCAACCTCGAGGGGGCGACCCCCTGACCTACAGCCTCGAGACGGCCCCGCCCGGCATGGTCATTGACAAGACTTCCGGCCGGATCGTCTGGCAGGTTCCCCCAGGCATCCAGGGTTCGCATCGCGTCCGGGTGGTCGTGCGGGACAATCACCAAGGCCAGGGGTTTCAAGAGTTCGATTTGGACTTTGCTCCCCGTTCCTAACGGCCCGCCCATCGAGACAGGCTCCGCAGCCTCTGCACGGTTGGTCCCTCTTGTGCACGCCTTGTCTCCCTCTTCGAGCCTCTGCTAGAATGGTCCTCGCGTTGCCGAAACCTGCGTCCGCACATCGGTCGCTGATTGTGCCAGGGAGATTCCGCAAACAGGCGTGCGTAAACTCAAGCTGCGAGAGGGCCCCAACACCGCCAGCCTGTTCGGCTCGCGCGATCTGCACCTGAAGATGATCGAAAGCGACCTAGGCGTGCAGTTGTCCGCCAGAGGCGACGAGTTGATTCTGGCCGGCTCCCAGGAGGCGGTGCGGAAAGCGGAACGAATCGTCACCGAATTGGCGGCCCTGATCGCCGAAGGCTACGAGCTGAAGGCCGAAGACGTGGCCGTGGCGCTCAAGGCCGCGCGCGGTCCGGGAGAGGCCCCGCTCAAAGAACTCCTCCTCAGCTCCGTTCCCGTCGCCACCGCCAAGCGCTTCGTCGCTCCCAAATCCGCGGCGCAGAAAGCCTACCTGGAGGCGATCCAGACACACGATATTGTCATCGGCATCGGCCCGGCCGGGACCGGCAAAACCTATTTGGCCATGGCGATGGCGGTAGCCGCGCTGACGCGCAAGGAGGTCAGCCGCATCATCCTCGCCCGTCCGGCGGTGGAGGCGGGTGAGAAGCTGGGCTTTCTGCCGGGCGACATGTATGCCAAGGTGAACCCCTACCTGCGGCCGCTCTACGACGCTCTCTACGACATGATGGATAGGGAGCGGGCCAACCGGCTGGTCGAACGGGGCGAGATCGAAATCGCGCCGCTGGCCTTCATGCGCGGACGCACGCTCAACGATTCGTTCGTGATCCTGGACGAGGCGCAGAACGCGACCGCCGAACAGATGAAGATGTTCCTGACCAGGCTGGGCTTCAATTCCAAAGCCGTGGTGACCGGGGACATCACGCAGGTGGACCTGCCCTCCGACCGGGTTTCCGGGCTCATCGAGGCGCGGGACATTCTCCAGGAAATTCCCGGCATCCACTTCGTCTACTTCGACCAGCGTGACGTCGTCCGCCACCGGCTGGTGCAGGCGATCGTCGAGGCCTACGACCGGCACAGCCCGGCTCGGCACAGCGGGACCCGGGACGAGAAGTCCGGGCGGGGATCGGGCCGGGGCTCCTTCCGAGGGCGGCGAGGCCGTTCCGGCAACGGAGAGCAACCCCACTGATGCCGGTGACGGTACGGTGCTCGGTTCGGCGCATCCCGCTGCGCCTGGCTTTAACCGGACGGCTAGCGCAACGCATCGTGGACGAGGCGGGGCCACCCGGCGCCGACCTGAGCCTGCTGGTCGCCGTCGATCGCCTCATGCGCCGCCTCAACCGCCAATACCGGCGCAAGAACGCCACCACCGACGTGCTGGCTTTTCCGATGCGGGAAGCCAAAGGCCCCAACCCGCTCCTCCTCGGCGATGTGGTGATCTCGCTCCCGCAGGCGGCGCGGCAGGCCAGAACGCACGGACTTCCGCTGCATCGAGAAGTGGCGCAGTTGCTCGTGCACGGCATTCTTCACCTCCTCGGTTACGATCACGAACGCAGCCCCGGTGAGGCGCGGCGCATGCAGCGCAAGGAGCGGGCGGTGCTGTCGGCTGTCGGTCCTGTGCCGGTGTTGGTGAAAGGACGAAGGCCGGTGGCGGTCGGAAAGGCCGGCGGATAACATTTTTATGGGATGGCTCACGCGGCTCAGTCAGGGATTGGCCAAGACCAGGGAACGGGTGCGGGATTCGCTCGTCCAGTTGGTCGGCCGGGGTCCGGATCCGGCGGCGCTGGAGGAACTGGAAGCGACGCTGATCGCGGCCGATCTGGGCGTGCACACGGTTCAACGGCTGATCGAGCGGCTGCAGGCGGAGCGGGGGCTCACGTCGGCGCCGGGCGACCGTCATGTGGTAGCCGTCTTGAAGGATACGCTGCTCGACATCCTGCGCGGGTGCGAAGGCCAGCCGCTCGACGCCTTGATCCGGCAGGGGCCGAAGCCCTATGTGATCCTGGCCGTGGGAGTCAACGGAGCCGGGAAAACGACGACGGTGGCCAAGCTGGCCCAGCGGCTGAAGCAGGCAGGCCACAAGCCTCTGTTGGTGGCGGCCGATACGTTCCGTGCCGCGGCGGTCGAACAACTGGCGGTCTGGGGCGGGCGGATCGGCGTGGATGTCGTGCGGCATCAGCAGGGGTCCGACCCATCGGCCGTGGTGTTCGCTGGGCTGGCCGCGGCCAAGGCCAGGCGGGCCGACGTGCTGCTGATCGACACGGCCGGCCGTCTTCACACCAAGTCCAATCTCATGGACGAGCTGAAAAAAATGGCGCGGGTGTTAGCTCGCGATTTGCCTGGCGCGCCACACGAGGTGCTGTTGGTGCTGGACGGGACGGCGGGGCAGAATGCCCTGTCCCAGGCCAGGCAGTTCCACCAGGCGGTGGGCGTGACCGGGCTCGCCGTGACCAAGCTGGATGGGACCGCGCGCGGCGGGATCGTGATCGCAATCGCCGAGGAGCTGAAGATTCCGGTCCGGCTCATCGGTGTGGGCGAAGGCGTCGAGGACCTCCTGGATTTTCACGCCGAAGAGTTCGTCGACGCGCTTGTCGACGCGACGTAACCTTACCTCATGTTCCGGCTCAACCCGCGTCCGCCGGTCGAGCTTTGCGGAATCTCATGGCGCAGCGGCGGTTGTTCATAGGCGCGGCGGTTCTTTCGCTGTGGTGGCTGGCCTGGGCCTCCGGTGCTGCCGCCGCCGAGGGAGCCCGCGCGGCGGACATCCTGCATCACGACCTCTCCGTCGAGCTGCTGCCGGACTTGCATCGGCTGGCGGCGACCGATCGGATCGACGTCAGGCTCTCGGCCGGCTCTGCGTCCTCGCTCTCCTTGTCGCTGCACCCGGCCTTGCAGGTGACCTCGGTGACCATCGGGGGGCGGCCGCTTCGCTGGGATGCGCAGGTGCCGCCAGGCGAGGGGCTGAGCGGGCGAGATCGGGTGCAGCAGGTGACGGTCCACTTGGAGACGTCCGTGGCGGGTGGGCAGGAGGTGACGCTGGACGTCCGGTACGAAGGGCTGATCGACGATCCGCCCCGCGAGTCCCGACAGCTCCGATTCGTGACGCCCAGCGACACAGGGGGCCACATTGGGAACGAAGGCGTCTATTTGAGCGGGGAGACCCATTGGTATCCTGATGCCGAAGGCTCCCTGCCGACCTTTGCGGTGCACGTCGTCTTGCCGGAAGGCTGGTCGGCGGTGACGCACGGCCGGCCGGCGGCGCGGGGCGTCAAGGATGGGCATGCGGTCGAGGACTGGGAGGTGACGGCCAAGACGGAAGCGCTGACGCTGGTCGCCAACCGTTTCGTGCAGGCCCATCGCGCCTGGGAAGCGTCGGACGGGCAGACGGTGGACATCGCGACCTACTTGTTTCCGGAAGAGGCCCAGCTGTCCGAGGAGTATCTGGACGCCACGGCCCGCTACCTCGACGCCTATAGTCGGATCTTGGGGCCCTATCCCTTTCCGAAGTTCGCCGTGGTGGAGAATTTTTTCCCCAGCGGGTTGGGCATGCCCTCGTTCACCCTGTTGGGCAGCGGCGTCGTGAAGCGACACTATGTCCAGCCCTATGCCCTGGGGCACGAGATCGTCCATTCCTGGATCGGCAACTGGGTGTTGAACCGTCCGGGGCAAGGCAACTGGGTAGAGGGCTTGACCACCTACTTGGCCAATTACTATTACGATGAGCTGAGCGGCAAACCCGATCAGGCCCGCGAGCAGCGCCGCTTGATGCTGTTGGGTTATGCGGTGTACGTGCGGCCGGAAGACGACTATCCCGTGGCGGCCTTCCGGCAGAAGACCGATCAGAAGGACAATGCAATCGGCTATCAAAAGACCGCGATGATCTTTCACCAGCTTCGCCGGGAACTGGGCGAGGACGTCTTTTGGCGGGCCATCCACCGGTTCGTGGCCGACTATGGCGGAACCTATGCCGGGTGGGCTGATCTGGAGCGGGTCTTCGCCGCCGCAAGCGGCAAGGAGCTGCGCTGGTTTTTCGCCCAGTGGATCGAACGGCCCGGCGCGCCGGTGGCGATGGTGACGGCTGCGCGAATCGGCCGAGCCCAGGTGGAGGATCCGGCCACCAGCCGCCGGCTCGCCCTTCGCATCGTCCAACGAGGGGAGCCGTACCGACTCCGTCTCAGGCTCGTGGCGGAGCTGGCCGGAGGCGGGACGCACGAAGCTTGGGTGGAGATACGGGACGCTGCGCAGAGCCTGGACCTGTCTGTGCCAGGCCGGCCGACGTCGGTACGTCTCGATCCGGACTTCGACAGCTTCCGACGCCTGGACCGGGAGCAACTCCCGCCGATGCTCAACCTCTATGTGACCGATCGGGCCAGGGCGCTGGTGTTGCCGGGCAATGGGCCGGCGTCGGACCTGGTCCCCTATCATGAGTTGGGCCGTCAAGTGGCCTCGCGGGAGCCGGCCATGAAGCAGATCACCGACCGGGAGCCTGCGCCGACCGAGGGGTCGTTGCTCATTCTGGGCGGGCCGGCGCTCAATGAGGGCGCGGCGCTCATGCGGCAGGCCTGCGGCGATCGGGTCAGGCTGGAGCCGGACCGCTTTACGCTGGCCGGCGCAACGTACGAGGGGCCGGGGATGGCGCTGCTGCTGTCCTGCCGGCGTCCCGGTCAGCCGGGCGGTGTCGTGACGCTGTTTTACGGTCTGTCGCCTCAGGCGGCGGCCAAGGTCGCCCGCTTGCTCTTTTTCTACGGATGGCAGAGTTATGTGGTATTCCGAGATGGGGCCGTGGTGGCGCGGGGGGATTTTCCCCCGGCGCACGACGAATGGGAGGTGTCTGTTGAAACGCCGTAATCCTGTGGTGTCCGCGCTGGTGCTCTGTGTGTCGATCCTGGCGGGAGAGGCGGGTGCCGAACTCTGGCCGGTCCCCGTGGCCGCCGATCGAGCCGAGCGGCATTTGACGAATGTTCGGCAACTGACCTTCGGCAACAAAAATGCCGAAGCCTATTTTTCCTTCGACGGCACGAAGCTGATCTTTCAGTCCACGACCGACTATGGGGACGGCCCGCAGCAGATCGACCAGCCCAGAGAGGGCGCCAGCCTGGGCTGCTATCAAATGTATGTGCTGGACCTGAACAGTCTGGCCGTCAGGCGGGTCAGTACCGGGGTCGGCACCACGACCTGCGGCTACTTCTTCCCCGGGGATCGCCGAGTGCTGTATTCCTCCACGCATCTGGTCGGGCCGAACTGCCCGCCCAAGCCGAAAACCGAAGGCCGGTACCGCTGGGCCCTGGACAACTACGATATCTATTCGATCAAAGTGGACGGGCAGCAGCCGCATCGGATGACGACCACGGCCGGGTATGATGCCGAGGCGACGATTTCGCCGGACGGCAAGACGATCGTCTTCACCTCGGTGCGGGACGGGGATCTGGACCTCTATGCCATGAACATGGACGGGACGCATGTGCGCCGCCTGACCGACGAACTGGGGTATGACGGAGGCGCGTTCTTTTCGCCGGACAGCAAGCGGATCGTCTATCGGGCCGCTCATCCCAAGGAGCCGGAGGCGATCGCCCAGTACAAGGCCTTGCTCGCGCAGAACCTGGTCGAGCCGGGCCAGTTGGAGATCTTCATCATGAACGCCGACGGGACCGGCAAGCGGCAGGTGACGGCCAATGGCGCGTCGAACTTCGCGCCTTTCTTTCACCCGGACGGCCGCCGGATCCTGTTTGCTTCCAACGTGCAGGACCGGCAGGCCGGCGCGCCGCCGTCCGGGCCGCCGACGTTCCACCTCCATCTCATCGGTGATGACGGGGCCGGCTTGGAGCAAGTGACCTTCGCCGGCTCGTTCAACAGCTTCCCGATGTTC
>JBJTAZ010000235.1:0-3993 GCA_046091085.1 Nitrospiraceae bacterium | reverse complement strand
TTGTCCTGATCGCAATCGGCCTTGATCTCGTCGAAAACTTGCTTCTTGCGCTCGTCGGTCAGCTCCTCGCTCCCGTAGAGGATGCGCTTGAACAGAAAGTCCGGATTGCCGCCCAGCAGGATGTCCGTGCCGCGGCCGGCCATGTTGGTGGCGATGGTGACGGCTTCTTTGCGGCCCGCCTGGGCGATGATCTCCGCTTCCTTCTCGTGGTACTTGGCGTTCAGCACGTTGTGCTTGATGCCCTGTCGCTTCAGGAAGCCCGCGAGACGCTCGGACTTTTCGATCGAGATGGTGCCGACCAGGACCGGCTGGCCGCGCTCGTAGCAGTCCTTGATCTCCTCCACGATCGCGTCGAACTTTTCCTTCTCGGTCCGGAAGATGACGTCCGCATAGTCCTTGCGGACCATCGACCGGTTGGTGGGGATCACGTTCACGTCGAGGTTGTAGATCTTGGCGAACTCGCTGGCTTCCGTGTCGGCGGTGCCGGTCATGCCGGCCAGCTTCTTGTACATGCGGAAGAAGTTCTGAAAGGTGACCGAGGCCAGGGTCTGGTTCTCGTTGGCGATCTTGACCCCTTCCTTCGCCTCGACGGCCTGGTGCAAGCCGTCGCTCCAGCGGCGGCCCGGCATCAGGCGGCCGGTGAACTCGTCCACGATGATGACTTCGCCGTCCTTGACCACGTAGTCCACGTCGCGCTTGTAGATGGCGTAGGCTTGCAGAGCCTTGACCACGTGGTGGACCAGGTCCAGGTGCGCCAGGTCGTAGAGGTTGTCCACGCCCAGGAGCTTCTCGACGCGCGCGTTGCCGTCCTCGGTGAGCGTGGCGGTCTTGGTCTTTTCCTCGATCGTGTAATCGCGCTCGATCTTGAGCTGCGGGATGATCGCGTTGATCCGGTAGTAGAGGTCGGTGGTTTCGTCCGTGGGGCCCGAAATGATGAGCGGCGTGCGGGCTTCGTCGATGAGGATGCTGTCCACCTCGTCCACGATGGCGAAGTTCAGCTCTCGCTGCACGCACTGGCCGATGTCGCTCACGATCAGATTGTCGCGCAGGTAGTCGAAGCCGAACTCGTTGTTGGTGCCGTACGTGATGTCCGTCCGGTAAGCCTCGGGGCGGGTGCAAGGGCGCAGGTGCTGCAGACGCTTGTCCGGCGCGTCGTAGGCCGGATCGAACAGGAACGAGGCATCGTGCTGGATCACGCCCACCGAGAGGCCGAGAGCATGGTAGAGCGGCGCCATCCACTGGGCGTCGCGCTTGGCCAGGTAGTCGTTGACCGTGACCAGGTGCGCGCCCTTGCCCTCGAGCGCGTTGAGATAGAGCGGCAACGTTGCCACGAGGGTCTTGCCCTCGCCGGTTTTCATTTCCGAAATCTTGCCCTGGTGCAGGACCATGCCGCCGAGCAGTTGGACGTCGAAGTGCCGCATGTTGAGGATGCGGCGGGACGATTCCCGGCAGACCGCGAAGGCTTCCGGGAGCAGATCGTCCAATGGCTGTCCGTCGGCGATCCGTTTTTTGAACTCTTCGCTTTTTTCGCGCAGGGCCTGGTCGGAGAGGGGGGTGAGCCCCGCCTCCAGCGCGTTGATCCGGTCCACCACAGGCCGGAGGCGCTTGATTTCGCGATCGTTCTTGCTGCCGAAGAGGGCGTTGAGGAGCTTGACGACCATGGCTGTAACCCGTTCAGACTAAAGACGATTTTTCAAGGTACATGGGCCGGTATCGCGGCCCAGTATACAGGAATCGCGGCCGGTTTCACCAGCAAAAGCGCGGGAGTCTTGGCGCCGCGGCTATCTCGGCCGGCGACGATCCGTGCTCGCACGCCGACGCGCGTTGATTTCGCTGCCGGCTCCGCTTATAGTTCGCGGACAGTCAGCGGACGGCGAACGGTCATGAAATGGAAGTCGGCACAGCAGTTCGGTCGAGTCGCAGCGCCGGCGGTGCTGTTGGGGCTGCTCGTCTCTTCGCCGGTCTTTGCGGAAACCGGGAAATCCGATCCGGCCGAGCAAGCGTACGAGCAGGGGATGAAGCTGTACAGGGAGAAGAATTACCCGGCAGCCATCGAGGCCTTGACGAACGCGCTGCACGCGGACCCGAATCACGCCGGCGCTCTGTACAATCTCGGGCGCATCTACGACGGTCGGGGCAGGGCGAAGGAGGCGCGTGAAGTCCTGAAACGGCTGACGAAGATCGATCCGGCCCATGCAGACGGGTGGTACTTGCTTGGGCTGCTCGCGGAGAAGGGCAATAGCCTGAAAGAGGCCGCGGATTGCTACCGCATGGCCATCGCCGCCAAGCCGGACTTGGTGGATGCCCATTACAATCTTGGCTTTCTCTACCTCAGTTCGGAACGGCGGGAGGACGCGGCCAAGCAGTTCAAGGAAGTGCTCCGACTCAATCCCGGTTATGCCGAGGCGCACATGAATCTTGGGGTCATCTACACGGCCCAGGGCAAACTGGACGAGGCGGAAAAAGAGTACGAGTCCGCGATCACCTTGAAGCCTATGCTGGCCGAAGCCCATTATAACTTGGGCGTGTTCTTCGAACTCCACCGCAAAGATGTCGGTCGGGCTCTGGCCCAATACCGGAAGTATCTGGAGTTGGGCGGCACCGACGAGCGGGTCGAACGGATCATCCGCCAGCTGGGGGCCGGTCAGGGCGGAGTCCGCCGCCAGGGCGCCGGAAAATGACGGTGGCTGAGGAATGATTTGACGAAGCGCCGGCAGTTGAGTATGATTGCCGGCTAGTAATCGGTGAATCGCTGACATGACACACAGAAGGTGCTCCACAAGGGTTCTGGCTTGCACGCTGGCCGTCGGCCTGTTGCTGCTGATTGGCGGCACGACCGGCAGCGCCTTTGCCCACGAGATCCAGCATGCGGGGCACCATTCGTCCGGCATGCATAGCCAGGGCATCTGCGCCTGGATGTGCGCCGCCGGCAGCGCCTTGGACGGCGTGAACGTCCCCTTGCAGGTCCAGGCTCCCCATGTCGACACGCTCGGCCTCCCGGCCGGATCGGTTCCCGCAGCGAGTGTTCAGCAGACGTCCGCCTCCCGCGCTCCTCCTTCTCGCTCCATCTAATTCACCCCGACGTCTGAGGTTCCATGTCGGCGAGCGCCCCGGTCCGGGGCGTGGTTTCGCCGAGGGGAGCCGGTCCCCACACTGGTCATTGGCGGGGGCCAACGTACGTCGGATCCGTTCAACCGCGACGCCCGAGGGCCGGCGGTCGTTCCGTGAAGATGGAGATCCCGACGTGACGAGTCAAATTTCCGCACTGTATCCCGACGATGCGCGGCATTATGCCGGGAGTTGGGCCTTGTCCCTGCTCGTGCATGGGTTGGCCGTCGGGCTTGCCCTGACCATCCTGGGCGATTTGAAGCTGACGCCCAAGCCTGAGCCGTTCAAGTGGAATGTCGCGATGGTCGAACCGCCGCCGCGACCGGTTGTCCAGCCGGCCGACTCCCAGCCGAAGCCGGCGCAACCGGCCAAGCAGGCTCCGGCGCCGAAACCGGTCGAACGGCAGACGACGATCGTCCAGGCCGTGCCGACGCCGCAACCCACACCGACTCCGGTGATCCAGCGACAGGAACCGGTCCAGCCGGTAGTCGAAAGAAAGCCGGAACCGGAACTCAAGCCCGAGATCAAGCCGGAGGTACCTCCGCCGATGCCGATGGTGGCCAAGCCGGCGGAGCCTCTGATCCAGCACCCGACCCATCACATCAGCACCCAGTCGGCTTCATCCCCTGCGCCTGCCGAGCCGGTCGTCGAACAGGCGGTCGCCCATGCTTCGGCCGCCCCCTCGCAACCGGCTCCGTCCGCGCCGCCTGCTCCGGTGGTCGCCAGTGTCGCGCCCAGCGCGCCGGTCGAAACGGCGTCGGTTGCTTCCCACCAGGAGGCCCAGGACGTGGCCAAGGGGCCGCCCTCCGAGCCTGCGTCTCCGGCGCAAGAGACGGCGATGCGCCAGGCTCCGGCTCCCTCCGGGTCCGGCCAGGCGATGAAGAG
>JBJTAZ010000234.1:0-9349 GCA_046091085.1 Nitrospiraceae bacterium | reverse complement strand
GTACTGGCGATGCCCCTTCTTGCGCTTGTAGTTCTTGCGGCGCCGGAACTTGAAGATCACGACCTTGCGCGCGCGACCCTGCTCGACGATCGTGGCGCTGACGCTCGCGCCGTCCACGGTCGGGCGGCCGAGGCGGGTCTCGCTCTCGGAGCAGGCGGAGGGGCGGCTTGACGAAGGTCGGCTGGCTCAAGCTCTCGGGATAGACGATGAAGAGTGCTGCGGGCGTTGCGTCAAGAACATCTGCCGCTTGATGACCATGGCCGCCGATTGCCGGGGCTGCAGCAGGACCACCCTCCCCGCTTCCTCCCAGGCGGCCCTCGCATCCCCACAGCCTTAGCCTTTCCGCCCTTTCTTCACCATGGCCGTCACTTCGGCCACGCGCTGACCAAGCGCCTTGGCATCGGCCAACTCTTGATCGTCGATGCCAGGACTGCTCCCTTCGGTCGTAGCCGACGCGCCAAACGCACCGCCGCCGCTGAGGACGATCATCTGATTGCCCAGCATCGCGGCCAGAATCGTGAGCATCGTGACTTCCTTCCCGCCCGACACCTGACCTCCAGTGGTAAAGGCCGCGCCGACCTTGTTGCGCATCTTGAACTCGGGAAAGACGCCGAACTTGAACTGCCAGTTGTCGAAGAACGTCTTGACCGGACCCGCCATGTTGGACCAATACACGGGAGACCCCACGATCAGCGCATCGGCTCCGAATAAATCTTCGGCCGTCACCTCTTCGACCCGCTTGAGCGCCACCATCGTCCCCACGACGTCGCGCGCACCCCTTGCCACCCCCTGCGCCATCTTCTCCGTATGGCCCGTCATCGAATAGTAGGCCACGAGCACACGCACCGTCGCAGCCGGTTCATCCGCGCGAACCGCTGGAGGACCCAAAACCACCAGTCCCGCGACCAGCAGCACAACGACAACGATCGTACGCATCACACACCTCCCTCTCGTGAGCATGGAGCAAAGCAGGCGGGTTCCGCATACATGACGGAACCCTTCGGGCGAGACAGGCAAAGCAGGAGAACAACCGGCCGCAAGCGGAATGGAGGATGGAGGACGAGGGGCAATCGATGGTCAGTGCCGGAAGGTTTCTTCGTCCATCCGTTCGTCCACTGAAATATCGGTCAGGGTCCCGCGATAATCGCACTTATGGCAGCGAATCCGCCACTCTTCGATCCATTTCTCCTGCACATACGACTGGCGGCACTTCGGACAGACAAACACCCCTTTTTTGTAATGCACCAACCGCTTTTCTTTCATCGCGCCTCCTACCCACTGAGCCCATAAACGCCGAGCCGCAAAATGCCATAGGCGGTCGGGCAAATGCAAGTCGCCGGTCGGCCTCGGCTGCTTATTCAGTCTCCCTGACCGCAGTCAAACGCCGCTTTTCCCGTTCCTCCTCGATGAGTACGCGACGGAGCACCTTGCCGACGAGCGTCTTGGGAAGTTCGTGTCGAAACTCCACCTTCTTCGGCACCTTGAACTTGGCCAAATGCTGGCGGCAATGGTCCAGAATCTCCGCCGCACTCGCCTGCGCACCATCGTGCAAGACGACATAGGCTTTGATAAGCTCTCCGCGCAACTCCTGAGGCAGGCCCACCACCACCGCGTCCTTCACCTTGCCGTGCCGGAGCAGCACATCCTCCACCTCACGCGGGTAGACGTTCTCTCCCCCTGACTTGATCATGTCCTTCTTGCGATCCGCGATGTAGAAAAATCCCTCTGCATCCATCCGAGCCAAATCGCCCGTATACAGCCAACCGTGACGCAGCACCTGCCGGCTTTCCTCGTCACGCTTCCAATACCCCGACATCACTTGGGGCCCGCGCACCACCAGCTCGCCGACTTCGCCAGCCGGCAGCTCGCGCTCGCCGGTCTCCATATCCATGATCTTGGCTTGGGTATCCGGCAGCGGCAGCCCGATGCTGCCGGCCCGCCGCGCTTCCGGCGATGGCTTGATCGGATTGACGTGGGTGACCGGACCGGCTTCCGTCAAGCCGTAGCCTTCGACCAACCGCGCGCCCGTAATGGCTTCAAAGCGCTCCTGAACTGGCGGCGGTAACGGGCCGGCGCCGCTGATACAGATGCGGATGGATCGGAGATCGTGACGCGCCAAGTGCTGATAGTTGTTGATCGCCTGATACATAGCCGGGATGCCGGGGAATACTGTGACGTGCTCTCGCTCGATGGCATTGAGGACTTCGGTCATTTGGAATCGAGGGAGCAGGACCAGGGTCGCGCCATGCCCGATGGCCAAGTTCTGGCAAACGCTCATGCCGTAGACATGGAAAAACGGCAGCACGGCGAGAAAGACCTGCTCCCCCTCACGCAACGACGGCATCCAACTCCGGCATTGCCAGGCGTTGCTCAGCAGGTTCCGATGGGTCAGTGCAACCCCCTTGGGCACACCCGTTGTCCCGCCCGTGTACTGCAACACAGCCACATCATCAGGCTTCATCGCCATGCCCAACGGCGCATCCGGTCCCGTCATCAGGTCCCGCAAGCGGAGGGTCGCAGGGCCGAGTGCCGCAGGGGCACGCTGGCCCTCCCGCCTCGCGCGCAACGGGTACAGCAGCCGCTTGACTCTCGGCAGGTAGTCTTCAACGCCGGTCACAATGATCCGCTTCAAGCCGGTTCGTCCAAGCAACGGCTGCACGCGCTGGCAGAGATTGTCCAAGACCAGGATCGTTTCACACCCGGCATCTCGCACCTGATGGTCGATCTCACCTTCGACATACAACGGATTGATCGGCGTGACCTGCGCGCCGGCGCGCAGGCTTCCAAAATAGCCGATAACCGTTTGAGGCATATTCGGCAACATCACGCCGACCGCGCTACCCGGTTCCACTCCCAACGCCTTGAGCGCCCGTGCGAACCGATGCGCAAGCCGGTCCAATTCGGCATAGGCAATCTCATTGCCGTAGAAGTGGAGCGCCGCCCGATCCGGGTAGCGAGCCGCGGACTGGGCCAGCATATCGGGAAGGGTCATGTCGGGATAGGATAAAGAGGCGGGCACACCGGGGTCATACTGTCTCGTCCACATCGAATTCATGCTATCCACGCACACTCCGAGTACCCTAGCCCCTGCCCGCAACGATTGTCAACGACGGACACGATCCTTGACAGCCTTGCGGATGGCCGTTAGGATTCGCCATGTTCGTCGGCACGTTTCAGCTTCATTTGGCAAGGTTTTGGCCGACAGTGCGACTGACCGGCCTGATCGGATTCCTTCTCTGGGTCGCGACATCGCAGACCATGATGCCGGACGCAGCCGGAGAGAAACTGGAAGAGCCGATCGTCTCCGTCACCACTCCCCAGAAAGAGACCATCTTTGCCGAACTGGCAGACACGACGGAAAAACGCGCGCGCGGCCTCATGTTCCGCCAATCCCTCGCTGCAAACCGGGGCATGCTCTTCATCTTTCCCGAACCTCAACAATGGACCTTCTGGATGAAAAACACCAGGATCTCGCTGGACATCATTTGGATGGACCAACAGAAGCGCATCGTGTACATCGAGCGGAGCGTCCCCGGTTGCAGCCGAAGCGACGACGGCTGTCCCCAGTATCAGTCCACCTACGACGCGTTGTATGTATTGGAAGTCGCGGCCGGAATGGCCGATGCCTTGAAATTGCAACGCGGGGTGAAGCTACAGTTCCAACTTCCCCCCTCCCCGCACGCGCAGTAACCGCGAAGATTACCGGACCTGCCACGCGCGAATCCGCCGGGCCGTGATCACCCCCTCCACCCCTTCAATGGCTTTCAGCACGCGGCCTAGGTGCGCCGTGTTGCTGACCTCGACCACGAAATCCAGGAGCGCCTTGCGGTCCTCCCTGGTGGTAATCTCAGCCCGGCTGTTATTCGCTTCCGCGCCCGAGATGGCCGACGAAACATTGGCCAGGACTCCCGTTTTGTCTACCGCCAGCACGGACACCTTGACCGCATGCGTGCTGGCGGTCGCCATGTCCCAATCGACCTCAACCAAGCGTTCCTTGTCGTAATCCAACGCTTCCAAGTTCGGGCATCCGACCGAGTGGATGGTGAGACCGCGCCCTCTGGTGATGTAGCCCATGATCCGATCCCCGGGAACCGGGTTGCAGCAGCGGGACAGTTGCATGAGCAGGTCGCGCCCGCCCTTGACCTTGACGCCCTTTTCATCCTGCAGGTTGGGGTGCGGACGCGCCGGCTGCTCCGTGCCCTGAACCGTTTCGGTCCCATCTTTGGGAACGGCCGGCATGACGTGGGCCATCACTTGCCCAGTCGAAAGTCGCCCATAGCCGACGGCGGCGCTCATCTCATCGATCGTGTCAAAACCCAACGCATGGGCCGTCCCCAGCAGCTGCTCGGACTTCAGCATTTTCGCCGGAGCCATGTCATGTTTCCGGAACTCCCGCTCCAACAGCCGGCGACCGATTTCCAGGCTGCGCTTCTGCTCTTCGATCTTGAGCCAGTGCTTGATCTTGGCCTTGGCCCTCGGTGTACGGACGAACTTGAGCCAATCCTTGTGCGGCACCTGGGTCGGCGAGGTGAGGATATCCACGGCATCCCCGCTGTTCAACTGGTGTCGGAGCGGCACGATCTTGCCGTTGACCTTGGCGCCGACGCAACGGTCGCCGACCTCGGTATGGATGGCATAGGCGAAATCCACCGGCGTCGAGCCGAGCGGCATCTCCTTGACCATCCCTTTGGGCGTGAACACGTAGACGACATCGTGGAACAAATCGAGCTTGACCGAATCCATGAACTGGCGGTTGTCGGTCAGATCCTGATGCCACTCCACGAACTGGCGGAGCCAGCTGAAAACCTTGCCGTCCTTGTCGTCGACTTGGCCCCGCTCCTTGTATTTCCAATGCGCGGCAATACCGTATTCGGCCAAGCGGTGCATCTCCTCCGTCCGGATCTGAAATTCCACATGCTCGCCCTTGGGCCCGACGACCGTGGTGTGCAGGGATTGATAGAGGTTGGACTTCGGAATCGCAATATAGTCCTTGAAGCGGCCAGGCACCGGACGCCACAGCGAATGGATGAGGCCCAGGAGCGCATAGCAGTTCATCTTGGTGTCGGTAATGATCCGGATCGCGGTGAGGTCGTACACCTCTTCGAAGGAAATGGATTGCCGCTCCATTTTCTGATAAATGCCGTACAGATGCTTCGGCCGCCCCTGCACTTCTCCCTTCAGACCCGCCTCGGCCAGCGACTGGCGTACGACGCGGATGACTTCTTCGATGTACTGCTGGCGGTCCTCGTCCCGTTTAGCCACGCGCAACTTCAAGGCGGAGTAGGCATCCGGCTTGAGATACTTCAGGCAGAGATCCTCCAGCTCGTTTTTCATCCACCCAATGCCCAGCCGGTTGGCGAGGGGCGCGTAAATCTCGAGGGTCTCCTGCGCGATCTGCTGGCGCTTGGCTTCGTGCAAGTGCTCCAGCGTTCGCATGTTGTGGAGACGGTCGGCCAGCTTGATCAAGATGACCCGGATGTCGTCGGCCATCGACAGAACCATCTTCCGAAAGTTCTCGGCCTGCTTCTCCTCGTGGTTTCGGAATTGGATTTTGCCGATCTTCGTCACGCCATCCACCAAGCGAGCCACGTCCTTGCCGAATTCCTGTTCGAGCGCCTCCGGCGTCGTCAGGGTGTCTTCCAGGGTGTCGTGAAGGAGGCCGGCGGCAATGGCCGGCACGTCTGATCGTAACGAGGTCAACACGCCGGCGACGGCCAAGGGATGTTGGAGGTAGGGTTCTCCGGAGCGCCGGGTCTGGCCTTCATGCGCCTTGGCCGAAAAGGCGTAGGCCCGGCTGACCAGATCGACGTCGGCTTCCGGATTGTACGTCCGGACCTTCGTGATCAGCTGATCCAGATCGCTGATGGTCTCGTTTGGCATCGCCATGCTGAATTAGCGCGGTTGACTGGCCTTCAGATCTCGGATCCTCAATTGAATGCGCTCCAGGCCATTCCAGCTGTTGCGTTCCGGCACGAACGCCAAATCCACCGGCTGAGCGGACGAGAGCCCGCAATCGGCCAGGGAGCCCATGCGGAACCCGATACTGTCGAAGGGGCGGGAGTTGCCGTGACGAACCGTCAGCTTGAGATGGCGCTCCCCGACCACCCGGCTGCCCAGAATCGCCAGGTTTCTAACCGCCAAGGTCGGCTCGGGGTTGCCCGCTCCAAAGGGATGCAGCAGCGCCAGCTCTTTCACCAGTTGCTCGTTCACCTCGCTGAGACTCACTTCTGCGTCGAGATGAAGCAAGGGCTGCTTGGACTCATCCCCCGTACGCTGAGCGGCCACCTCCGCGAAGCGCGCGCGGAACGGCTCCAAGCGAGACTCCCGAATCGTCAGACCAGCAGCGCACGGATGCCCGCCGAACGCCTCCAGAAAATCGCGACAGGCCGAGAGGGCCTGATACAGGTCGAAGCCCGGAACGCTGCGCGCCGACCCCTTGCCGATTCCCTGGTCGTTCACCGCCACGACGATGGCGGGACGGTGAAACCGTTCGACAAGTCTGGCCGCCACGATGCCCACAACCCCGAGATGCCAGTGCTTGGCCCAGACCGTCAACGCCTCTGGGTTCTCCTGCGCCTTGACCATCGCCACGGCTTCCGTCGTCGCTTCTTCCTCCAGCTTTTGCCTGGTTCGATTCAGTTGTTCGAGTTGTTCCGCAATGCCCCTGGCCTCCGCCTCGGACTCTGTCGTGAGCAGCCGTACGCCCAACTCCGCATGCTCCATCCGCCCGGCGGCGTTGATCCGGGGCGCCAGCCGAAATGCCACGGTTCCTGTCGTCACATCGCGGCCGACCCCCGCCACGTCTTTGAGCGCACGAATCCCGCAGCGAGTCCCTCGCGCGACCAGGCCAAGTCCTTCCCGAACCAAAATGCGATTCTCGTCGTGCAGCGGAACGATATCGGCCACCGTCGCCAAGGCCACGAGGTCCAACAGGGTCTCCGGCTCGGGCCCGGCTGGGCCATATTTGTCCTGATACGCTCTGACAACCTTGTAGGCGAGGCCTCCGGAACAGAGGCCCGTAAACGGATAGGCTGAGTCGGGCCGGTGAGGATTCAACAGCGCCAGGGCCGGAGGCAACCGTTCGTCGCATTGATGGTGGTCCGTAATAATCAGGTCGAGCCCAAGCCGTTGCGCCGCTTCGGCTTCCCGATGGGCGGTCGTGCCGCAGTCCGATGTCACGACCAAGCTCACCCCCTGCCCATGCAGCCAGCGCAGAGCGGCTTCGTTCAAGCCATATCCCTCCCGAACTCGGTGAGGAATATACGTGGTAACCTGCCCGCCCTGGCCGCGAAAATATGTCAGGTAGAGGCTGGTTGCGGCCATCCCGTCGACATCGTAATCGCCATAGAAACAGACCCGCTCCCCGTCCTCCATGGCGCGATGAAGCCGGTCAACCGCCCGTTCCATGTCGGGAATCAAGAACGGATCGTGGGGAGCCACCAGATGGGGAGCCAACCAGGCCCTTGCCTGAGCTTCGGTCGTGACCCCTCGCGCCAGCAACACGGCCGCGGTGATAGGGGAAATAGAGAGGGACCTGGCGAGCGCTACCCGCTCTTGCTGATTCACGTCGCGCAATACCCACTGTTTGACCGGCATGGAGCCCCCGTTCCCGACAGGACGGACCGCACAACTCGCTGAAATTAGAGTAAAAGCTTATAGGGAGGCGCGGGCTTTGTCAAACCAGCCTGGGAGCGGCTGCAACACGGGCAGAATGACTGGAGATCAAAGAACAGCGGCTCGCTTTCGGCGAGCCGCTGAGAGGAGACACTGATGAGATCACTGGAGACAATGAAGGGTGCAGCCTATTCTCCACCCTTTTGCACGTAATTCTTGACGAATTCCTCGGCATTCTCTTCGAGGACTTCGTCAATCTCGTCGACCAACTTGTCGATATCCTCTTTCAGCTTTTTCCCGGACTCGATCACCTTGGGATTGGGCTTGGCCTCGTCCCGAGCCTGATGGTCGCGTTTAGACTCCGCTTTCTTCTCCTGTCGTTCCATAGGAGCACCTCCAAGCGTCGTCGAATAATGGCCCGATCACCTGCCTGCTATGATGCAATCGCACACGGAGTCAGGATACCCCAGCCTCCCAACCCCGTCAAGCAAGGCCCTCGCTTCGAGAACGTCCCCCTACACGATCAAGGATACAATCAAAAGGGCCACGATATTGATCACCTTGATCATCGGATTGATCGCAGGCCCGGCCGTATCCTTGTACGGATCGCCCACGGTATCGCCGGTGACCGCCGCCTTGTGCGTGTCGCTCCCCTTCAGTCCCTGCTCCTCGATGTATTTCTTGGCATTGTCCCATGCGCCGCCGCCGCTCGTCATGGAGATGGCCACAAACAGGCCCGTGACGATGCTACCCACGAGCACGCCGCCCAAGGCCTGCGGACCCAGGACCACGCCAACGACGATCGGCGAGAGCACCGGGATGAGACCGGGAATCATCATCTCCTTGATGGCGGCCTTCGTGACAATGTCCACGCAGGTGCCGTATTCCGGCTTGCCCGTCCCCTCCATGATGCCCTTGATGGTCCGGAACTGCCGCCGGACTTCCTCGACGATCAAGCCAGCGGCCTGCCCGACCGCCTTCATGCACATGGACCCGAAAAGAAACGGCAGCATGCCGCCCAGGAAGAGACCGACCAACACTTTCGGATTCGACAGATCGAAGGCCATACCCTTGCTCTGCCCCTCGACCGCCCTGGCGTACTCGGCAAACAGGACCACCGCCGCCAAGCCAGCCGAGCCGATCGCATAGCCCTTGGTCACCGCCTTGGTCGTGTTCCCGACCGCATCCAGTGGATCGGTGATGTCGCGGACTTCCTTCCCCAGATGCGCCATCTCCGCGATGCCCCCAGCATTGTCGGTGATCGGCCCGAAGGCGTCGATCGCCACCACGATGCCCGCCATGGACAACATGGACACAGCCGCGACCGCGACGCCGAAGAGACCGCCATGCTCGGCGCCTCCACAGGCCCAATAGCTGCCGAGGATGGCCGCCGCAAGGACCACCACCGGCCAGGCCGTGGCTTGCATCCCCACCGCCAGCCCCGCAATGATGTTGGTCGCGTGGCCGGTTTCGCTGGCCTTGGCGATCTCCTTCACCGGCGCGTAACTCTTGGACGTGTAATAGTCGGTGATGAAGACCAGCGCCAGCGTCACCGCCAGACCGATCAGGGACGCCAGGTAATAGCTCATCCCGCTCACGCCTCCGACCCCGTCCATCATCTTCATGGTCACCGGGTAAAAGGCCACGGCGGAAATACCGCCCGCGACGAAGAGCCCCTTGTAGAGCGCGGTCATGATGCCGCCGCCCGGCCCCACTTTCACGAACATGATGCCGG
>JBJTAZ010000233.1:0-2689 GCA_046091085.1 Nitrospiraceae bacterium | reverse complement strand
GGTTAAGCCGCCCACGGTCTGACCTGTTCCGCCATTTGACTTGATCGCCTTTGCAATCTTGCTGAGGTCTCCTCCCTTAAGTAAGAAGCTGGTCTATTTTTTAACTGCTATCAGGATGCGGCGCTCATCGAAAGGTCCTCCCGATGATTGGGATTAAAGGCCACCCCTTTTGTGAGAAGGGCCCAAATGGTCCTCACGTTCTTATTGGTGTTACGTCCCGGTCTGATCGAGGGCTGATGTGCCGCCCTATTTGAGGTGGGATGTTAGGGTCGATCCCGCCCTAAGCCCCTAGTCTGCAACCCTGGATCAGCGCGGGATGATGAACGTTATTTTAAAGGTTCCCAAGGACGCTCGGGGTTTACTTCCCTCATGAATGACCTTCGGTTTGCTCGCATGATCTGATCGATAAATGCACGATCGAAGTGATCTGTAACCCGATGGAGCAGTTCGCTGATGGCCCGAGCGGATTCATCCGTCAGCCCTTCGGGGAAGATGTCGTCATAATCGATATTCATCGTAACTCCTCGATCGCTTGTTGGATCAGATCATCCGGGACGTGGTTGAGCCCCTTGGGTACGGCGAGCCGCATGGCTTGCCGTACGATCCGTCCTACCTGCCGGGGGATGCCCTGCGAAGCCTGGCGGAGGAGCTCGATGCCGGTATCCGTCATGAGGGTATGTTCGCACCCGGCCACCTTGAGGCCATACTGGAGAAACGCCTGGAACCTTTCTCTTTCGTGGAGTGGCTTGATCTGTGTTCGCATCTGGATCCGGCTGGCCAGAGGAGCTTTGTTCGCCCGGTCGATGGTTTGGGCGAGGGGTGGGAGCCCTACCATCCAGACCGTCATGAGGTCCTTCGAGTCGAAGGCGAAGTTCAGGAAGGACGGGAAGTCCCGGAAGAACGAAGGCGGAAGGTTTTGCGCTTCATCCAGGATCCAGACAGGAAGACAGTTTTGAGTTTCCACCTTCTCCTGGATCGCCTCCTTGAGATCACGCCACAGGTTGGCGCGGCGGTAATGCGGTTCAAGCCCGAAGTGGAGCCCCAGGCTTCGGTAGAGATCGGTCCTGCCGAAGTCCGTTTCAGCGGTGTAGATGACCTGGTACCGGTGGGGGTTAAGGGATTGCGATAACTTTCGGATCGCCGAGGTCTTGCCCACACCGGGTTCGCCATAGAGAAGACCGAGCCCCGGGCTTTGCAACAGCCAGTTGAACCGCTCCCGGAGGGGATTCATGGCCCCGTCCTCCCAGAGGTCGGTAGCGGCCTTGTCGAAGGGGTGGGCCGAGAGGCCGAAGTGTTGTCGATACATGGATTAATCCTCCCGCTCATCAGTCCGACGGCGCCGACGATGAACATTGGCGATCCGATCGATGGGGGTGGCCACCCCCACGGACTTTCCTTCGGCATCTTCAACGCCGATGACCTTGCCGGCATGGGGGTCGACGACCAGTAAAATCTTCTGACGGGAGAGTTCGTAAGGCACCTCAAAGCACTGCCCCAGATAAGAGACGGTTCCATCCTTGCGTACATTTCGGGTCACGCGATGGTAGAAGATCTCATCGATTCGGGGAGCCAGAAGGCCGAGTTGTCGGATCTTCGGTAGATCCTGCTGGTACCGCTCCAGTGGCGTCTGATCATTAGAGTCCCCCATGAGGCCGAACGTGATAGACCTGAGCCAACCAGATCCAGAGTCGGGCGTTCAGATCCTCAATGGCGAGGACTTCCCGGGGATCGATCTCCCGAAGGAACTGTTCCCGCAGGGTCCGGTGCCATCGCTCGATTTTGCCTTTCCCTTCCGGGGCATAGGGCCTGCAGTAGACGAGATGGATGCTCAGACGCGCACAGATCCCCTGCAGAGTCTTGGATCGATAAGCAGCGCCTTGATCCACGACGAGTTTTCGCGGCAGCCCTCGCTTGAGTACGGCCTGCTTGAGCACCCCCTCGACGTCGAGGGCCGTTTCACCGGGACAGAACGCAGAATGCGTGATGAGCCGTGACGCATCGTCCATCAGACTGACCAGATAGCCCTTATGGATCTGGTTTTTAATCCGGACCCTTGGGCCATGCATGACATCGCCGTACCAGATCCCATTGGCCTCTTGGGCGACGAAGCTTCGGTGCTCCTCGGGGAGAGGGGAAGCTCCCTGCATCCGGGACAGACCCTGCTGCTTGAGAAAACGGTGCAACGCCGACTGCGAGATCACGCCGCGAGGCACCTTGCCGGTGGACTCCAGAAGGTGGCGGATCTGGTTCAGTGATCGTCTCGGGTTCTCACGCTTAGCCTTGAGGATGAGATCCTGAACCTCCTCCGACAGTTTGGATAACCCCTGATCGGCCCGGGACTTTGGAGTCAGACCCTCGATACCCTCGCGCCGCCAGCGGTAGTACCAGGCTTCCAGCGTTTTGACACCGACCCTGCAGCGGTCCGTCCCCGGGATCGCATAGTCCTTTTGCGAGAGTTCGATCAGGACGCGCTGCAGTTCACCGATCTCCAATCGGTCTCGGCTGATCAAGGGACCCAGTACCGAGAGGCGGAACAGGGCTACGGGATGGATTTCTTTCATCGGACACTCCGCAATAAATAAAGGGGAGTTCATCCAATCGAAAGTCATCCCACCTGGGCAGTGGGCAAAGTCTGTGGGATAGGCCTGCGAGGGGAAAAACCTGCATCCCATCCCCGCAAAGGTCAGAA
>JBJTAZ010000232.1:0-2772 GCA_046091085.1 Nitrospiraceae bacterium | reverse complement strand
TTCGACTCGTGGACACCCTATCCGACGCCTTTACCGCAAAGCGCAGAGAACCAGCTGCGGCTGGTCAAACACGCCCTCGGCCTGCTTTAATACCCATTGCCTTCGCCTAAGTCCAGCCCGAATCGTTCGGCCATGCGATAGAGGGTCCGCCGATCGATGCCGAGCAGTTTGGCCGCCTGGACCTTGTTCCCCTGGGTCTCTTTGAGGACACGGCCCAGGTAGTGCCTTTCGAGTTCGTCGAGGGTCATCAACGGTCCGCCCACGAGCGGATTGGCATCACGGCCCGCGACCACGCCGCCCCGCCTCGCATTCCGAATTTCATCGGGCAAATCGTCCCGAACGATCTGCGGACCTTGGCTGAGCGACACCACCCGTTCGATCACATTTTCCAGCTCTCGCACATTCCCCGGCCAGGCATAGCGCTGGAGACACCCCATCGCCTCATCGTGGAATCCGCCGATGGGCGGGCCGCTCCCATCTGAATACTTTTGCAGAAAGTATTGGGCCAGGGTCTTGATCTCTTCCTCCCCGCGCTCGCGCAGCGGCGGCAACACGATCTGCACGACGTTCAAGCGATAAAATAAATCCTCGCGAAATTTTCCCTCTTTAACCAACGCGGTCAGGTCGCGATGGGTGGCCGAGATCACCCGGACGTCCACCGAGATCGACTTGGACCCGCCGACCCGCTCGAACGTCCGTTCCTGGAGCACGCGCAGGAGTTTGACCTGAATGGCCGGCGAGACATCGCCGATCTCGTCCAGAAACAGCGTCCCGCCGTCGGCCAGCTCGAACCGCCCCTTCCGCATCTCCGTCGCGCCGGTAAATGCGCCCTTCTCGTGGCCGAACAGTTCCGATTCCAGCAGCGACTCCGACAGCGCAGCGCAGGAAACGGCCACAAAAGGCCGGTCGCGGCGGGGGCTGTTGATATGGATGGCACGGGCCACCAGCTCCTTGCCGGTCCCGCTTTCCCCGCGCAACAGCACCGTGCTCTTACCCGGTGCCACGCGCGCCACGAGCGTGAACACCTCCACCATCGGCGCGCTCGCTCCGACCAACCGGGTTCGATCATCGCGGACCAGCCGTTGCTGGCGGAACTCGGCGTTCTCTCGCAACAGGCGACTGCGTTCGAGCCCCCGTCGGACGACGAGCTTGATTTCCTCCTTTTTAAACGGCTTGGCCAGATAGTCGTAGACCCCCTGCTTGATCGCTTCGACGGCCCCCTCCATGGACCCGAACGAGGTCAGCAGGACCATCGAGGTGTCGGGGCTGAACTCGCGGAATGCCCGCAAGACGGCAAATCCGTCCACGTCGCCCATCTTGATGTCCGTGAGAACCAGATCGAACCGGGTTTGCCGTCCCCGCTCGATGGCCTCCCGCCCGCCGGCGACGGCTTCGACGCCATACCCCTCCTTCTTGAGCGCTTCGACGAGGAGCTCGCGTGCCGCCGCGTCATCTTCCGCGACCAGAATTTTTGCGTCAGCCGACACGGCGCTCTCCTTACACCGACACGGAGTCTGGTTCAGTCCCCTGTGGCCCGTGGCAGCCGGGAAGCGCGATCGCGACCGTGGTGCCCTGGCCCACCCGGCTCTCGATCGACAGGGCGCCGCCATGGGCATTGACGATCTGGCGGCTCAAAAACAGCCCTAAACCGCTGCCGTCTCCGATCGCCTTGGTGGTGAAAAATGGTTCGGACGCTCGGCTCAGGTCCTCCTCCGGCATGCCGCAGCCGGTATCGCGCACGGTCACCGTCACCATCGTCCTGGCCGGAGATTCACCCGTGCGGCTCCCGGCTTCGGTTTCCTCCGGCGTCGCCGGCCTTTGCGCCACCGTGATTGCCACCCGTCCGCCCGGCTCCGTCGCGGCCAGTGCATTGGCGATGAGATTCACCAACACTTGCTGGAGCTGCTCGACATCGCCACGCAGCAGCATATCGCCGTCCCAGGGCTCGGCCTGCAACGCCACGCCCTTGGCGGACAAGGACGGCGCCATCAGCGCCACGACGGGCGGCACCAACCGATCCATCGGCAACGGCGCCAGCTTGGGCTTGCGCTGCCTGGTGGACGAGAGCAACTCCTCGATGATCCGCACGACGCGGGCGATCTGCGTATCCACGATCTCCACCCGCTTGCGCATCTCCGGCGTCATGGCCGGGTCCTCCCCCAACGCTTGCACGTGCCAGGCGATCGAATGGAGCGGCGTCCCCACTTCATGAGCGACGGACGCCACCAATTGCCCCACGGCAGCCAGCCGCTCAGCCCGATTCAGCGCGTCCTTGATCTCGTCCAACTGGGCATGGGCCTGCAACAGTTCCGCCCGCGCCGCGTCCTCCCGGCCCTTTCGCTCCTCCCGCGTCATGGCCAGGTAAGCCACGCCGACCAGCACACCGGCCACCACCGAACGGTTGATCAGAGCGGACACGAACCGGCCGGGCTTCGTCGGCCTGAGCAGGCCGACATAGGTCGCCAGGATGCAGAGCGTCACCGTGAGATACATCAGCGGCCGATTGCGGGCCGCCGCGATCAACAGGATCGGGAGCACGAAGCCATAGGCGATCACGACGTTGGCCGGGGTGACCATCTCGGCGCTTACGATCGCGACGAACAAGGCCAGCGACACGCCCAGGACCACAGGGTGCTTGCGGACGATCGTCATCATCGCACCGAGGCACGTCCGGCATGCTTGAATGCATCGGCCAACTGCGCCATGGCCGGCAGTTCCCGCCATGCGTCGAGCGGCAGCATCAGCTTCCGCGACCAATTGGGGGACTCGTCC
>JBJTAZ010000231.1:0-6240 GCA_046091085.1 Nitrospiraceae bacterium | reverse complement strand
AGGCGCTCGGCGGGGCTTCCGGCGGAGTCACCTCCGGCCGCGCCGAAATCATCGAACTGCTGCGCCAACGCTCCCGCCCCTACCTGTTTTCGAACGCGCTCCCGCCGGTCATCACGGCGGCGGCCCTGCAGGCGCTCAAGCTGGTGGCGCAAGGCGAGGCGCTCCGAGCCGCCTTGCGCGATCATACGACGTTCTTCCGAACGCAACTAGCCGACCTCGGCTTCACGGTGACGCCGGGCGAGCATCCGATCATTCCGATCATGCTGGGTGACGCAACGCTGGCCGCGCGGATGGCTGACCGCCTGCTCGAGGAGGGCGTATACGTGGTCGGCTTCAGTTACCCGGTGGTCCCGAAAGGGCAGGCGCGGATCAGGGTGCAGATGTCGGCGGCGTTGCGCCGCGAGCAGCTGGAGCAAGCCGTCAAGGCCTTCGCCAAGATCGGGCGAGAGCTGGAAGTCATTGCCTCGTAAGTAGCAGGCGGCCGGCGCCGCCCCCTCCACGGAACGTCCGTGGGTCAGGGCGACCGGTGCGACGGGTCTCCCGACTTCAGCCGCTGTTTTTCCTGCATGTACACTCGCCGCTCTTCGTCCTTGGGCTCGTAGTGGCCCTGCCTGTAGGCATCAACCCGCTCGCCGAAGAAGGCAAGGAAATAGGAAGTCAGCGCCAGAAGCAGCGCCATGGCGGCCAGCAGCGCAATCCAGGTCTTGTTGACATGGATCGTGTGCCGGACCTCTGCGAGGAAGGTCCGGCGACGACGACGCTTGACCATCGGCACGACGGTCGAGGCTTTCGCCACCGACGTCAACGGGCGGGGGGTGGAGGACGCCTCGGCGGACATCGAGGGTTTAAAGTCCAAGCCGCTTTCGAAGGCCGAGGAGGCGCGCAGATCCGGCGGCGTGCTCGTCGAAGACTTGGCGCCTGCCTCCGGAGCCAGGGGTTGCGGACAGACCCGCACGATCTGGGTCAACTCGGCCGGGTCCGCCAGCTTGAAACGCAGGATATCGTCCAGCGTCAAAATGGACACCATCTGGCGAGAGACCGAGTGGGGCGCATCGTCTCCACCTCGCTGTCATGCCGGAAGATCGGGACAGGACGACCCTGCGCCAGCTTCCGCTTGGCGCAGGGTTCTGTCAAGAAACGTAGCAGTGCTTCGAAGAAACCGACCGGTTATTCCCTGATAGCTCTCGCCCGCTTCTGCAGGTAGGCGTTGCGGACCGCGCCGTAGAGGTCCACGACCGTCTCTTCCACGCCCTCGAAGGTCGTCTCGATGTTGATGGCGCGCTCGTTGACCATGTAGCCGGCCCGTACGCCGATCTGACCCAAGAGGATCGTGTCGTCTTTGGTGATGAGCTTGGGCGCGCCGTCGAGCTTGATGGCGGGCATGACCAGCCAGTTGAAGGGATCGAGCGCCAGATCGCCGATGAACCCGATTCCGTCCCGGAGCGTGAAGGAACCCAGAATCGGAATCACCAAATACGGACCAGGCTTGGCACCGTAGGCGCCCAAGGTCTGGCCCGTATCCTCCTCGGACGTCTGCCAGCCGCAGACATCCCTGGCAAAGTCCCACAGTCCGGCGAAGCCGAGCGTGGTATTGATCAGGAAGCTGGCCGCCTCGATCCCCGCCCCTTTGAACTTTCCCTGCGCCAGATTGTTGATGAGGCGCGGCGTAAATCGCACGTTATGGAAGAGGTTGCGGATGGCCAACTCGGCCGTATCGGGCAACACCTTGTCATAGACAGTGGCCACCGGCTTGAGTACCCATTCATCCAGCTTGCGATTGAACGTGAACATCGCCATATTGAATCGCTCGAGCGGGTCATATTCTTCCATTGCTTCGGCGGAGCCTTCCGCCTTTGCAAACGGATCGTAGGGCTCTTGCTCGGCGGCTTTTTCTGCCTCCTTTTCCGCTTGGAGGTCTTTCTGATACCCGGCTTGACTGAGCTGAATGGGAGCCGGCAAGGAGGAGGCAGGATCGGCCTGCTGTGCTCCCGAGGCAGCGCCATCACCGGAAGACGGTGCGGTGGGCGTCGGAAGTGCAATCCCGACCGGTTCGGCCTGGCTCTCTTGGGCCGTCGCGGTCGGCGGCACAGAGGGAACATCGCCCGTGGATCGGACGTCGGAAGCCTCCGGCGAGGGCGAGGAGAACCCTACGAGGTGAACAAGCGGATTGGGCAGGTTCCGTCCGTCTCCATCCGCCACAGAAACCGTCACAGACGGCGCGTTCAAGTTCGCTTCAAGGCCGCCCAGAGAATCAGCGCCTGTGGCGCACCCACTTAACCCGACCAGCCCCAAGGCAAAACCCGCCCCGAACATCCACCGGATCATCAGATCGTTCCGCACGCCGGCCTCCCTCTTTGACAGTCTATCGTCCGAGGCAACGGAGCCCCTTTGAATCGGCGCACTGTACCAAAAGAGCACCCTCAGAGCCAAGTCTTCTTTACAAAATCACCCGTCAACGCCGCCTCACAACCTGTTCCGCAAACTGCCGCAATCGTTGGAAATAGGCTCGTCCCCCGACTTCGTAGAGGTCGTTGTGGTCGGCCCCCGGCACAAGATACCAGTCCTTGGGTTCCCGCGCCGCCGCGAAGACCCGCCGACCTAGTTCGATCGGAACGATCTCATCCCGGTCGCCATGGATGACCAGGACAGGGAGGGACAAGGCCGCCAGCCGCTCCGTCAGGTTGAACTCGGCGCCCAGCAGCCAGTCCACCGGCAACCCGAAGTAATGGGCTCGGGCCACGGCGGCAACGGAGGGGAAGGCCGACTCCAGGATGAGGCCGGCGGCAGGCCGCTTGGCCGCCACATGTCCGGCCACAGCCCCGCCCAGCGAACGGCCGAAGAGGAGCAGGCGCTCCGGGGCGACCCGCTTCGCGCCAGCCAGATAGTCATAGGCAGCCAGCGCATCCTGGTACATCCCCTCCTCGGTGGGCCGGCCCTGGCTGCGGCCATAGCCTCGATAGTCGAACAACAACACGGAGAAGCCCAGGCGATACAGTTCGACGAGATTTTCCAGCCGATGGATGATGTTTCCCGCATTCCCGTGACACCAGAGCAACACCACCGGTGTTGCGCGATTCTCCACGTACCAGCCGAACAGCTTCGTCCCGTCCTCCGCCTGGAACCAAACATCCTCCAACGGCAACCCGCTGGCACGGGCCCAATCCCGGTCGATCCAAGGCGCGGGATGGTAGACGAAAAAACGGTCGAGCAGACTCATTCTCCTCCGTTCGGCACAACCAGGATGCTCAAAAAGGCCACCTTCTCACCCACTCGCCCCGGCGCGCCGAGCCTCACCTCTTCCTCGAGCGAGGCCGCAGGGAGTGAGGACACCGAGGGGTACAAGCGACCGAGAACATAGTTGGGAGCATTGTTCAGCATCTGGCATGTTAAAAGAACGCCTGCACGTAAAACACCGCCTCACTGTCGTCATAGCGCCGGTTGAATTCGAACCGCAAGGCCAGGTTCTGGGACAGCGTATACCTCGTGCCCACGAAATAGCGAAAGTCCTCCGACCGGTAGCCCAGCGGATATTTCAAATAGGTCGTCGTGGCCAGCAGCTTCCACCGGTCGGTGAGCGTGGCCAATAAGCCGGCCGTTCCGCCTCCGCCGATCCGGTGATTCTCCTGATAGGCATGGCTCCAGTTGGCATCCACTTCAGCGAAGGCAAAGGCCACGACCCGTCGCCAGAGGCGGTTCTCGACAGCTCCGCCGAGGCCGCCGTTCATGTTCATGTTGCCGCAATAGCCGCAGCCGGGACGATTGACCGTTTCCCAGCCGGCGCTCACCTTCCAGGAAGGGGCCGTGAATTCCCGATCCAAGGGAGCCAGCGACAGGATATTCGCCACCGTCAGCTTTTCCAATCTGGTTTGATTATGCGGTTGGTAATGACGCAGGCTGACCGACGCGAGCTCGATCTGCGAATCGGGGCTGTAGCCCTGGTCCGGGTCCAGCAGATCGTGGTAGGCGGCGCGCAGCGAGAGGTCTTCGAACAGTTGCCCGCGGCGCCAGCCGAGGCCAAGCCCGGCCCGCGAGATCTTGTGGCCCTGCTCCGGCGAGACGACATAGGGTTCGACGGGGAAATCCTCCGACCTGATCTTCAACTCGCTACGGGCCAGCAAGACGGCCCGATTCGCCTCCTTGTGCCGCTCCGCATGGGCCTCGTCGGTAACGCTGCGGTAGCGAAAATAGTCGGAGGCCAAGTCCAGCACGAACGCCCGTCTTGCCACGGGGAGCCCGGCGAACGGCTCCGACCTAACGACCGACACGTCCGCAACGATCCGCCGGAACCAGCGGAGTTCGTCTTCAGTCAACGCCTCCCGCTTGCGCTTGATCTGGGTGCTTCGAGACGGCCGGTAGGCGATCTCGCCCACCAGACCCGGCTGCTCGATCAACGCCCGGATCGTATCGGCCGGGATCGTCCAGACGAAGAACCGGTCCGTGAGATGCCAGGCCGGGTTGGCATATTCCAGCAAGGACAGGATGTGGTAGGAGCAATTCTCCTTCAAAAAGTAGTAATCGAAATAGGCATTGCCCAGTTCCCAGGCATGCATCAAGAGTCGGCGGATCTGCTCGTCGGTCAGGTTCAGCCGATATTCCCAGATGTCCCGGTTCTCGATGTCCCGATACTCCTGGACCTTGAGATAATAGGGGATCGTGGAGAAGAAGCCTTGGTAGCCGCCAAAGAGTCCGTTGATGGCGTAGGAAAAGCCCGGGTCCGGCGGCGCATCCGCCGCGTAGTTGATCGTGTAGGCCAGGATGCGGGTCTGCTCCGTCTGGCCTTGCTGATCCACACGCAGGAACGTGTGGCCGAACATGGACGCGGGATTGTTCATGAAGGACGAGGGGAAAATCATCGTCAGGGACCTGGCGTTCATTTCCTTGAACCAGTTGTCGAACCGCTCGCAGCGCAAAGGAGTCAACCGGCGGTCGTCGAAGGCCAGTTTATCCTTCAGCCAATGGTAGCGGGCGACGAAGGCACATTGGGCCGGCTGCTTGGACCGGCCGACCGGTTCATCCGAAAAGAACTGTTTGAGCGTGGCTTCTAGCTCGGCTTGGGGATCGGTTTTGCCATCGGGCGAGAGAAAAAACCCCGGATCGTCCGCTTCACTGGTCACGCCGCCGAGCCAATTGGGCTTGTAATGGAGCAGCAGAAACCACTCCCGCTGTTCGGCGAGCTTGGTCTGGGTCGCCCGTCGGACGAGACTATCCAGATAGGCCCTGTCCGTGGCATCATCGGCCAAGGCGGTCAAAGCAACCAGCAGCACGACCATGCAGAGGGGGGGAACGGTCCGCGTCAGCACGTTGGCAACAGGCCGACCTTGAATGTCTCGTCAGCGGGGAAAGCGAGATATCAAATAATGATGGGGCTCCCGCTCTGAACGAACGGGAGCCCCATGATGTTTAGCGGCTGGATACCTTGGCCAGCACCGGATGCTGGGCCATCGCGTCATGCAGCGCAGTCAGTAGCGCTTTTGGCGCTTCCTCGCCGCCCCGTATCAGGGTCGCGTAGCGTTCCTGCGCTAGGGCGAAGAATGCAGGCTGCTGCTCGGTCGGCACACCCATCAGCGTCGCCAGCGAGGCCAGATGCTCACCGCGGCCTTGCGCCATTTCCTCGGAGAGGTTCTCAAAATTCAACTCGGCAAAGAGCGTGGTCTTGTGCTCTGCCATGACCGAACCGTCGTTCGTGCAGCCGGAGGTTCCGCTACTGATCCCGAACGTCTGGCTCCCAAATGTTCCATTGGTTGTGGCCATCATGACTTGCGGGGCGATGTTTTTCTGACTCTTATAGTCCGACCAGGCTAACTTCCCCAAGCCGCAACCGGGTCCGTTGTCCGGGTTCACAGCCAAGGCCAACCCACCCTGCATCAGGATGAACACAGCTGCAAGTTGCAAAACCAGAAATTTCTTTGCCATGCCAATCCTCCTTGGAAAAGATGAACGAATGCGGTCTTTTTACGCCGAGTCCCTTGGCCTATCAAGCCAACTACTTGTCCGACCTTATCCAGATCTCCGACCGCTTGACGAAGGGAGCCCATTTCTCCATAGTAATTGCTCACGATTTGCCAAAGTGTAGTACAGTTGCTCCCCTATGGCAAGAGAGGCTCCCGCTGACTCCACCAGTCCGGGGAGCGGGGCATGGGCCGGGACCGACGATTATTCCGGCTGGTCGTTCAGCGCAATGTGGAACGGCGTGATCGTGTCGTGCTGCATGGTGAGCAGTCCGAGGCCGCGAGGCAAGGT
>JBJTAZ010000230.1:0-3656 GCA_046091085.1 Nitrospiraceae bacterium | reverse complement strand
CAGCTGGAGCAGGTCATTCTCGGCAACGGGTCGGACGAGATCATCGGTCTTCTGGCGCGAACGTTTTTATCGCCCGGCGACGAAGCCGTGATGGCCGACCAGACCTTCGTGATCTACAAGATGGAGGTCACCGCCGCGCATGGGCGTCCCATGATCGTTCCCATGCGTGACGGCCGCCACGACTTGGAGGTCATGGCGCAGGCTATTACGCCGAAGACCCGACTGCTCTTTCTGTGCAATCCGAACAACCCCACCGGAACCATGGTGGCTGCGGACGATGTCAGCCGGTTGATGGCAAAGGTGCCTGAGTCGGTGATCGTCGTGTTCGACGAGGCCTATTACGAGTATGTGCAGAGCCGCGAGTTTCCGGACAGCCTGGCCTATGTGACACAAGGCCGGAACGCGATTGTGCTGCGCACCTTCTCAAAGATTTACGGTCTGGCCGGACTGCGCATCGGCTATGGCCTGACGACGAGCGAAATCGCCGGCTACCTGAATCGCCTTCGGCCCCCGTTCAATGCCAACAGTCTGGCTCAGCGGGCCGCTCTGGCGGCCTTGGCCGACGAGGAGCATGTGGCGCGCAGCCGTGCGCTGAATCAGGCCGAGATGGCGGCGGTTCGGGACGGGCTTGCCGCGCTGGGCTTCCAGCCTCTGCCGAGCCAGGCCAACTTTCTCTATTTCGACGTGGGTCGCGACGGTCGCGCGGTGTTTCACGCCCTCCTGCGCGAGGGTATCATCGTCCGTCACATCGAAGGCCGCATGCTACGCGTCACAATCGGCCTCCCAGACGAGAACCGCCAGTTTCTGGCCGCCCTCAAGAAGGTCCTGGGGGCGTCGGCACGATAGACGGTCATTTTAGGAGTACGAGGTTGTCATGATCATTGTGCTGAAACCGGAAGCCACCGAGCCCCAGATCGATCACCTGTTGGACCGGCTGCGCGAATTGGGCCTGAAGCCGCACATGACGCAGGGCGAGGAACGCACGATCATCGGCGTCATCGGCGACGCCCACATTCTTCAAAACCAGCCGATCACTGCCTTCCCCGGTGTGGAAAGCGTCACGCCCATCCTGGCCCCGTGGAAACTCGTCAGTCGCGAGTTCAAGAAGGACAATACGGTCATTGATGTGAGTGGCGTCAAGGTCGGCGGCCAGAAGCTGACGATCATGGCTGGTCCCTGTGCCGTCGAGAAACTGGAACTGACCGTTGGTATCGCTCATGAGGTGAAAGCCGCGGGGGGCAGTATTTTGCGGGGCGGGGCCTACAAGCCGCGCACCTCACCCTATTCAGTCCAAGGCGTAGGGCGGGAAGGATTAGATTATCTGGTCGAGGCCAAGAAGCTGACCGGCATGCCGGTGGTCAGCGAAATTCTGGACACTCGCGACATCGAGCTGTTCCTGCAGAAGGCGGACATCATCCAGATCGGCGCACGCAACATGCAGAACTTCGAACTGCTCAAAGAGGTTGGCGCCTACGATAAGCCGGTGTTGCTGAAGCGGGGGCTCTCCGCCACGATCAAAGAGTTTCTGTTGTCCGCCGAGTACATCATGTCCCGCGGCAATCGCAATGTGATGCTCTGCGAGCGCGGCATCCGCACGTTCGAAACCCAGTACCGCAACACCCTGGATCTCGCCGCGGTGCCCACGCTCAAGGAACTGTCCCATCTGCCCGTCATCGTGGATCCCAGCCATGCGACGGGCAAGTGGAACTTGGTCGCGCCGATGGCTAAGGCCGCCGTGGCGGCCGGAGCGGACGGTCTGCTGATCGAGGTCCACTCCAACCCCGAATGCGCCCTCTGCGACGGAGAGGAATCCATCAAGCCGAGCAAGTTCAAGGAATTGATGCAAGACCTGAGGAAAATCGCGGCCGCGGTCGGTCGGGAAATCTAAAATCGGTGATGGGTGATGCGTTATGAATGATGAGTTGGGAATATCGCCTCGGCGTCTCATTGTATACGCATCACGGAACGCACTTCGCGCAGCACGGTAGTTTATGGCGGTGCATTTTAAACGAGTGGCGATCGTCGGAGTCGGCCTGATCGGCGGCTCCTTGGGGATGATCCTAAAGCGCCAGGGGATGGCCGATCAGGTGGTCGGCATCGGGCGGCGCGTGGAAAATCTCAAGACCGCCGTGTCGCTGGGTGCGATCGATCGGTATGTGGAACACGCCAAAGAAGGCGTTGCCGGCGCAGATTTGGTCGTGCTGGCCACACCGGTGGATACCTACGAGCGGCACCTGAAAGAATGGGGCGGCAGTCTGGCCGACGGAGCGATCGTTACCGATGTCGGAAGTGTGAAGGGGCCGCTGGTTGCGCAAGCGGAAGGCTTGGTGTCCGAAGGGGCTTGTTTTGTGGGAGGCCATCCGATTGCCGGCAAGGAAAAGACCGGCGTGGCCGCCGGCTCCATGGATCTTTTCAAGGGAGCCCGGTGCATTCTGACCCCGACGTCTCGAACCGACGCTCGAGCATTGGAAAAGGTTCGCGCGCTGTGGGAAGCTGCCGGGGCGCTTGTGCTGTCGATGGACCCGTTCCTGCACGATCGGGTACTCGGCGCGGTTAGCCATCTGCCCCATGCGGCGGCCTTCGCCTTGATCAATGCACTGACGGAGGTCAAGGAGCGTCAGACGCCAGAGATGGATTTGCTGGCTTATGCGGGAGGCGGGTTGCGCGATACCACCCGCATCGCCGCCAGCTCGCCGGAGATGTGGCGGGACATTTTTCTTTGGAACCGGGACAACGTGACGGCCCAGCTCGACATCTACATCCGCCATCTTCAGGAGCTCAAGCGGCTCATCCAGGCGGGTGATGGGCCTGGCATAGAAAAAGAACTGACGCGGGCTAAAACCGTGCGGGAGCGGCTGAACCAGGTATGACCTCGATGACCGTCAAACCGGGAAGCCCCTTGCGCGGCACGTTGATAATGCCGGGGGACAAGTCCATCACGCACCGGGCATTGATCCTGAGCGCTTTGGCGGAGGGCGACAGTCGGGTCACCGGCTACTGCCGAGGCGAAGACTGTCTGAATACGATGCGGGCCCTGCAAGCGATGGGCATTCCTATCCATGAACAGACGGACACCCTCACGGTTTCCGGCAAGGGTCTGTGGGGACTGTCCGAGCCCTCCCAACCTGTCGATTGCGGGAATTCCGGCACGGGCATCCGCTAGCTGGCCGGGCTTCAGGCGGGGCAGGATTTTTTCACGGTCCTGACCGGCGATGAATCCATCCGACGGCGTCCGATGGGGCGGGTGGTCAAGCCGCTGCGTGCTATGGGCGCAACGATTGCCGGCCGCAAGGGCGGCGAGTTGGCTCCCCTGGCCATCACCGGCAGTCGGCTCAAGGGGTTGGCTTATCAATCTCCGGTAGCCAGTGCGCAAGTCAAGTCCTCGTTGCTCTTGGCCGGCCTCTTCGCCGAAGGGCAGACCAGCATCACGGAGCCGAGACGGTCGCGCGACCATACGGAGCGATTGTTCAAGTTTTTCGGGATTCCGATCCGGGAACGAGGGACGGCCCTGGTGCTCGATGGGCGGCCGTCAACGGGCTGGCAGGGAGCGCGCACACTGCCGGTGGCGGGGGACTTTTCGGCCGCGGCCTTTTTTCTGGTGGGCGCGACGCTCGTTCCCGGCTCCGACGTGACAATTCGCGGCGTCGGCGTCAACC
>JBJTAZ010000229.1:0-3462 GCA_046091085.1 Nitrospiraceae bacterium | reverse complement strand
CTTCGAAGCACTGCTACGTTTCTTGACAGAACCCTGCGCCAAGCGGAAGCTGGCGCAGGGTCGTCCTGTCCCGATCTTCCGGCATGACAGCGAGGTGGAGACGATGCGCCCCACTCGGTCTCTCGCCAGACAAGTCACCATCAGCATCGTTGCGGTCGCGAGCCTCCTATGGCTCACCCTGCTGCTGGGGCCGTTGGATGCCCAGGCCCGGCAGGATGGGCCGACGACCGTCTCCGCCACCGCGACGATTTCCGGCAGTCTGGCGAGATGCCCATCCATCGAAAAGACTCCGTCGGTGGCGATCACGCGCAGGCGGCAGGCAGATGCCTGTTTGAGCGCCGTCTCCAGTTCGCCCATGTCCGAGTGGCCGTAGCGAAATCGCTGCGCCTTGCAGAGACGGATGCCGTCAATGAGGCTGGCGTGGTTCAGCGCGTCGCTGATGACGGCGTCCCGTTCATCCAGCACCGTTTCGAAGAAGCCGGTGTTCGCATCGAAGCAGGAACTGTAGAGGATCGTCTCGTCGGTGCCCAAAAACGTCGAAAGGGCTTGCTCCAGGCGCTTGTGCAGGTCCTGCGTGCCGCAGATGAAGCGCACCGAGGCCATCCCGTAGCCATGGTGCGCAAGCCCTTCGGTTGCGGCCCGCACGACATCCGGATGGTTGGCCAGCCCCAGGTAAGTGTTGGCGCAGAGGTTGAGGACGGTGCCCGGCGCGTGTCCCGGGCCGGCGGCGACCCGAATCTCCGCCCCTTGGGGGCCGAGCAGTTGGCGCTCCGCTTTGTACAGCCCCGCCGATCGAATCTCGGCGAGCTGCGCATTCATGGCACGTTTAAAGGTCCCGTACGCCATAGGCTCCTCGCAAGACACGAGGCGCGCTGCCGGCCGCGCCGATGGCTAAGGCTCTACGGGAAGAGCACCACCTTCCCGCACTGTCCCGACCGGATCAGCTCGAACCCCTTGGCAAAATCGGCCAAGGGCAATTGGTGCGTGATCACCGGTTTGATGTTCAGCCCGGCCTTGAACAGGCCGGCCAACCGGTACCAGGTGGCGAACAGGCGCCGGCCGGTTACGCCGTAGACGCGAATCCCTTTGAAGATGATCTCGTTGGGCAGGTCGAAACACACCGGGCCGGTGGGTATGCCGAACAGCGTCACGCGCCCCCCGTTTTTCACGCATCGGAAGGCTTGATGCAGCGCTCCCGGATCGCCGGACATCTCTAGCGCACAGTCCACCCCGTCTCCACCCGTGATATCCAAAATCGCATCGGTGATGGCGCTGGGCTGATCGGCCTTCGCCAAGAGCGTATGGTCGGCGCCCACCTGTTTGGCCAGCCCCAGCCGATACTCGCTGATGTCGGTCGCGATAATCGCGGCGGCCCCGGAGACGCGGGCCACGGCCGCGGCGAAGAGACCGGTCGGGCCGCAGCCGCTGATCAGGACCGTCAGACCGGACAGGTCCTCGACCAGCGCCGCATAGACGGCGTTGCCCAAGGGCTCCTGCACGCAGGCCAGTTCGGGGGGGATGTCCCGGGAAGTTTTCCAAAGGACCCGTTCGGGCAGCACGACATATTCCGCATAGGAGCCGTCCACGTCAATGCCCAGCAGGCGGTAGGTTTTGCAGACGTGCGCCTGACCGGTCCGGCACTGAAAGCACTGTCCGCAGGTGATGTGCGATTCAGCCGCGACATAGTCGCCAACCCGGACCGACGACACGCCGGCGCCCAGTTCCACCACCTCGCCGCTGACTTCGTGGCCGAGGATGCGGGGCGGGTGGATGCTCCCCTGGGCCCATTCATCCCACCGATAGACGTGGGCGTCGGTTCCGCAGAGGCTGGTGGCCTTGACCCGGACCAGCACATCGGCGGGGCCGGGTCGCGGGTCGGGCACGTTCATCAGCGTCAGGCCCGGCTCCGGCTTGGTTTTGACGAGAGCGTTCACGCGGTGTCGCCCGCGCTCATTATCGCATAGCCGCTCCTCACCTGCCATGCCGCGCGCGCTCTTGACCCTCCGGCGTCAGCCAGGTAATCTTTCGACGTTCCGATCGACACGACATCATCTGTGTGAGGAGGAGAGGATCATGAGACGACGCAATGTGAGCACCGTACTCATCGTGGCGGTGTTGAGCCTGGTTTGGGGGGCTGGGGCGGCCCTGGCCGAATTGGCCCGCTATGACGTGGATCGGGACCATAGCGCCATCGAGTTCCGCGTAGCCCATATGGTGGTGTCCAAGACGACGGGCCGATTCATGGACTACAGCGGGTTCATCGAAATGGACCCGGATGCCCTCACGGTCAAGACGATCGAGGCCACGATCAAGACCGCCTCGGTCAACACGAACCATGAGAAGCGGGACGCGCACTTGAAGGGGCCGGATTTCTTCAACGTGGAGAAGTTCCCCACGATGGGCTACAAGCTCAAGTCCTACCGCAAGGTCGGGGACGGTTATGCGGCGGTCGGGGACTTGACCTTGCTGGGCGTGACGAAAGAGATCACGCTGACGGGTACGTTCAACGGCGTGGCCAAGGATCCCTGGGGCAACGTCCGCGCCGGTTTTACGGCGGAAGGCAAGTTGAACCGCAAGGACTTCGGCATGAATTGGAGCAAGACCTTGGATAACGGCGGTCTGGTCGTGGGCGACGAGGTCTTCATCAAGCTGGACATCGAGTGCATTAAAGCCAAATAGGCCGGCGAGGGTCCTGCCAGCGCGAGCCCGACGTTCGGGCACCACCGGTTTTCAAAACAGCAAACTATTCATCCTGCATGGTAGAGTGTCTTGCATGAAGCCTGGACTGATCATGGCGTTCGTTTGCGCTCTGTGGGTCGGAAGCGTGGGGATCGCCGACGCGCTGGAATTCACGGCGGACCAGTACACGAGGGTCAACGGCCACAGTCGGAAAGCGAACATCTACTACCGGGACGACATGTGGCGGCTGGAGCATCACGAGTTGGGGCCGGTGAACGTCACGATCGTGCGCAAGGACAAGCAGGTCATGTGGTTGCTGCTCTCGCGCATGAAGCATTTCAAGACGATGCCCTACGATCCCGATCAGGCACCGAAAGTCACCGAACGGCTTGACGGGGAGATCGCGCGGGAGGAGATCGGCACCGAAACCCTGGACGGACACCCCGCGACGTTGTACCAGGTCACGGTCCGGCAGGGGAGTCAGGAGGTGCTCTACTATCAATGGCTGGCCACGGACATCCGGTTTCCGTTGAAGCTGGCGCGGAAGGATGGGAGCTGGACCGTGGAGTACAAGCATGTGAAACTGCGCAAGGTGACCGATTATCTGTTTCAGTTGCCGGTGAATTTTCAGCCGCTGGAACAGTTCGACGAGCCGGTGAAGGAGAAAGAGCCGAAACCGGCTATGTGAGGGATGCACGATTCATGGAGGGGCGGAGCCGCATCATTATGAACAAGTTCATGTTCGCAATCATCGGAGTGGTCGTCGCGGTCTTGGGCGGGGTC
>JBJTAZ010000228.1:0-3061 GCA_046091085.1 Nitrospiraceae bacterium | reverse complement strand
GTTCAGTTTCTACCCCGGCAAGAATCTCGGCGCCCTCGGCGACGCCGGCGCTCTGACCTGTAAGGACGCGAAGCTCGCCGCCATCGTCCGTGCCCTTCGTAACTACGGCTCGCACGAGAAATACAAGAATCTCGTCCAGGGCCCCAACGATCGGTTGGACGAACTGCAGGCCGCCTTGCTCCGCGTGAAGCTCAAGTACACCGACGCCGATAACGCCCGCCGCCGGGAGATCGCCGCGCGCTATCTCCGAGAGATCAAGCATCCTGACGTCCGCCTGCCGTCCGTCCGCACCGGCGAAGATTCCCACGTCTGGCACCTCTTCGTCGTCCGCGTCCCCGATCGGGCCGCCTTCCAGCAGCGTCTGCTGGAGAAGGGCGTGCACACCTTCATCCATTACCCGATTCCTCCGCATCATCAGCAGGCTTACGCCAAGGAACTCGGCCACCTGATGTTGCCGCTCACCGAGGCCATCCATCGGGAAGTCGTCTCCCTGCCGATCAGCCCGGTGATGACCGAAGAACAGGCTTCATTCGTCATCGCGACGGTAAACCTACCATGAAGAAGCCTGCCATTTCTGTCGTCCTACCTTCCTATAACCACGGTAGGTTTGTCGACGTGTGCCTATCCGCGTTCCTTGCCCAGTCGCTTCAAGATTTCGAACTGATCATCATCGATGACGCATCGACTGACGACAACGTGTCTCGGATCAAAAAGTATCAGGATCCACGTATTAGGCTTTTATCTCGCAAATTAAATCGAGGGGTAGCTGCAGGAATGAATGATGGTTTTCGTATGGCAGAATCCGAAATCGTCTGCTTTTTCGCGACGGATGACCTGCCTGACCCTGGGTATCTTGCCGCCGTCCAAGGGGCTTTCGACCTCAACCCCTCCGCCGTGGCAGTCTATTTCCCTTTGCGAAAGATTAGTGATAGCGGGGAGATGCTAGCCGAACGTATCAGACTGCCGTCAGGAGTAAGTCATCGTGAACTCCTTCGGCGCTCTTTTATGGGAGGGAACCAACTGCCTTCGCCAGGCATGGCGGTCCGAAAGTCGGCATCAATGGAAACTCTTTTGCCAGAAGGAGTCTCACAGTATTCCGATTGGATGCTGAATAATCGCCTGTTTATGTTGGGCGAGGTGGTGTTATCTAAGGCCGTTGTGGCTTCATATAGGGTCGCTGCCGGGAGCTTAAGTGAGCGTTCTGATGCCACCGTCGGCCGCGAAGCCGCCGAGACACGACTAATGATGGATGATTTCCTTAAGCTAAGAAGCATGCGCCAGCTAAAGGAAATATTCGGGATGGATTTTGATGAGTTCGCAGGCCTGCCCGACGCTCATGTCCCCTATGTGTTGGGCCGACTTGCGCTGCGCTCCGAACACCATGAGAAGCGGTGCTGGGGTTATGAGACTATCATGCGTCATCTCTCCGAGCCGGGCGTGGCGGAGTCCCTGGCGGCCAGCGCCGGTTTCACCTACAAAGATTTCATGGCGGCGGCGCCCCGGCCGCAGGGTTCCCCGGTAAAGGAAATCAATGATCTGCGCCGCAGGCTCCGGCGGCAACGCATCATCTCCAGTGTCCTGGGACTCGGAGTAGCTGTCGCCATCGTCCTGTGGCTGGCTTCCCGTTGAAATCCGCCGGTCGTGTTCAGAAGCGAAGCCCGAGCCGCCAGAGTACCTTTTCGCGGTGGATGCACTGACGTATGTTGCGCACGGCTCGGCGCCACTCCCGAAAGACCTTACGGCCTAGGCTCAGGGGGGGCTTGATCCTGGCCCCGACCATGGACGCACCTTCGTCCTCGTGCGCGACCCACTCGGGGTGGCCATGGAGGATGACGCAGTCATGCGACGCCTCGTCATCTATATACTCATCCACCGCGAGCCAGAAGCTCCGTGAGCCCTCGAGCAGCGTCCGGGCGCATTCCGGGGTGAGGAGGTAGGCGACGGTGGATCCGCCAGGTGAGAGCGGTCTCACCAGCGAGAACCGCTCCGTAAGTTGCTTCCAGCGCTTATGCTGGGGATGCTTGACGCTGTAGAAACGGACGAGCATCCGCTGGCCGGCGATCGCGTTCGCGACGGCCGATAGCGTGGCGACAAGCTCAGCGGTCGGTCGGGCATCGTCTTCCAGCATTAGGCAGGCGCACCCCATCCGCGCCACCCGCTCCCAGGCGGATTGATGTGCCAGGAAGCAGCCGACTTCTCCCTTGGTCAGCGGGTACCCCAGCTCATGGGTTCGCTTGGCCCCGTCATATTGTGGCAGCTCTTCCGGCGTTCCCTGCAGAAAGACGGGGGGCGACAGTTCAAAGGAAAGCCCGATTGCACCCAGATGGGCATTCATGAGGTCGTGCCTCCGTCCGCTGGCTGCGGAAATAACGATGACGGGAGGGTGGCTCATCGACGATGGGTTATGGCAGGCGAGGGTGGCCGGGAGGTCAAGAGCGCCTTACATGCCCCGCCTCCGCTTGCCCATGCGAGCCACCGCCAGCCCCTTGGCTTCGCAGTATTCCCTGCCGTATCCACGATGCCCATGTCTTCCTGCGGTGGCGTGGTACGTCTTGCAATCAAGGCGGAGTTTTCAAGGCTTGGGGCCATGGGGCTGAGCGTCTACCTGATCACCAAGAACGAAGGAGCTCACCTTGCCGAAGTGCTCGCCTCCTGCGCCGGTGCGGATGAGGTCGTGGTCGTCGACAGCGGATCGACCGACCGAACCTTGGAAATCGCCCGTGCAGCCGGGGCAAAGGTCATCCATCAAGACTGGCTGGGCTTTGCCCGGCAGAAGGATTTCGCCCTAAAGCAGTGCCAGCATGAATGGGTCCTGAACATGGACGGCGATGAGATCCTTTCCGTCGGGGCCATGCCGCGCATCCGCGAGGCCATCGCCTGCGGGGACGCGGTCGGCTACCGGATCGCCCGGGACGACGAATTCATGGGGGAGTCCATGTCGCGTTCCCACTGCGTGCCTTTCCTGCGCGTCTACCGGCGCGACCAGGCCGTCTGGGACCTCGAGAGGACTGTCCATGAGCATATCGAGGTCCCCGGCAAGCATCCGACCATCCCCGGAGTC
>JBJTAZ010000227.1:0-8894 GCA_046091085.1 Nitrospiraceae bacterium | reverse complement strand
ATCGCGACCACATGGAGTTCCGGATGTTGCCGCAGCGCCAGCCGTAACTTCTCCGGGTCCGGCCTGGCCCCCCAGTCCAGCTTGAACTCGTTGACTCCCAGCCGGTGCGTGCCAACGATGGAGGAGAGCCGCTCGCCGTAGACTCCGTTGTTGATCACCAGAGCCCGCTTGCCGTTCGGAAGCGAAGAGAGCAGCGCGGCTTCCACGGCCGCGCTGCCCGAGCCGGTCAGAAGCACCGCGGTATAGTCGGCCTCCGCCCCCGGCGCAAAGGCCTGCACCAGCTTCCGCCTGATCCCTTGCATGAGATCCGCAAACTCGGACTCCAAATGGCAGAGATCGGGGCTTTGCAACGTCGCGCGCACGCGCGCCGAGACATTCACAGGGCCAGGAGTGAGAAGGATCATGTCACGTCCTCAGCTTTCAGCCGCCAAGGATCAGCGCCCAGCCTCGACGTAAAGGCCGAACGCCGACATTGACGGCGGTTACGCAATCGCTGTTCGGAACCGTTCGGCGATCTGGGCCGGCGCAAGCGAGACCCAGGGCACGTCTTCCACTTGCTCGGTCACTTTCACCAGCAACAAGCTGGGCCCGTCCTTGCCCAGCATGTCCTTGAATTCATAGATCACATCTTCCCGCTCGCGCACCCGCTCCACGTGCACGTAGCCGGCGGCCTTGGCAATCTGGTCCAGCTTCACGACCCGCGAGTAGGACGGCTGGTTGCCCCCGCTCCCGTAGACCTCGTTATCCAGCACCACGTGGATGAAATTCTTCGGCTTCAGCGCGCCCACCGTCGCCAGCGTGCCCAGCCCCATCAGCACGTTGCCGTCCCCGTCCAGCACAATCACTTTCTTCTGCGGCCTGTTCAGCGCGACGCCCAGCCCGATCGCCGCCGCCATGCCCGTGGAGCCGGTCATGTAGAAATTCTCGGGACGGTCCTTGACCTTGAAGGCTTCCCGCGAAGGGAACCCGCTGCAAACGATCACCGGTTGGTCGCTCACCAGCTCCAGCAAGGCCTGGATCGCCCTGGCCCGGCTCTGCATCGTCCCTTCTTCGGGTTTCAGCATCGTTGGCCCTACGGCTGAATCCCGCGCACAACGCCGCTTTTCACAAGCAGCGCAACCGGGATCCGCTCCTTCATAAACGTCTGGGCGATCCACCGGACATCGTCGGGAGCGGTGCGCTCCGACAAGGTCCGGTGGGGAATGCGGACCGTCTCCAACAGCTTCGTCAGCGTTTGGCCCATGACAAGGTGCTCCGGTGCGTCCTGCCCCTCGAAGCCGCGCCAGGCGATGATCAGCAGGCAGGGCTGGCGATATACAAGATTCAGCGAAGCCAGCGTGCCCAGGCTATTCCCCAGGCCGGCGCTCGCCATCAACACCGCCGGAACCTTGCCGGCCATGAAGGCGCCGGCCGCCATGGCCACGGCTTCATCTTCCCGAACCGCCGGCGTGTAGAGGCGCCGTTCGATCAACGTCTCGATTACGCCGGCCAGCAGCACATCCGGCACGCCCGTGAAGAAGTCGAATCCGACGTCCTGCAAGGCCTGGCAAAACACGTCGCTCTCGATCATGAACCACCGGTGGTCAAAGTGTTCCCGAACCGCTCCGAGCGAAGAACGGCGCATTATAGCGAAGCCTCTGAAGACTTCACAAGGAATGGTTGGCCCGCGATCGGCGCACGCAGAATTGAGTTCCGTTCCGCAAAGATGGTATCGTCCGTCCGGGTCGATTGCGGAGCCACATTTCATGCGCACCTGGCCATGTTCCTCTGTCCGTTCTCTCGCCGCAGGCGTCGGCGCCGGATTGCTTGCCGCCCTCTGGCTCTCGTCCACCGTCCAAGCCGGCGCCTTGCTCAACGATCCCAAGGGGTACCACAACATTCCCTGGGGGACCGCCCTCGCCGACCAATCTGAGCTGGCCCTGGTTCAGAACATGGACCGGGTGATGGGGTACGAAGTCCAACAGGAACCGCCCCGCCTTGGAGACACCAAGGTCGAATCGGTCCGGCTGTTTACGATCGACGGACAATTCGGACGGGTCACCATCCGGTATCAGGGGAAAGAAACCCACGATGCGGTCCTGGCTTACCTCCAGGCCCAATTCGGCCCGATCGATCGGTCGCCCGGCTCCATGATGCGGGGGCTCAACCAACAGTATAATTGGCGGGGAGCCGACACGGAGATCAACCTGACCTATGAAGCGAAGAAAGAGCGGGGCTATTTGTTCATCGAGAGCCGCAGCCTTTCGCCCCGGTTCAACGATGCCTTGGCAGACACAGGCTCCAGCTACTGACCGGACGTTGAGCAAGTCCGCCAGCTATATTCTCGCGTCGTGCCTGTCGGCAGCCGTGCTCATCCAGTTACTGCTCGCGCCTGCGGCTTGGGCCGTCACGATGCTGGCCGATCCCAAGGGCTTCGAGGGCATTCCCTGGGGCGCAGGCCTCTCCGAATCGCCGACATTTCCACTGACCTACTCGGAAGAGCGTATCAGGGAATACCAGCTCAAGCAGGAACCGCTGACGCTCTGGAACGTCCCGGTCCAATCCATGAAGTTCTCCACTGTGGACGGGAAGTTCGCCCGCGTCACCGTCCGCTACCAGGGCGAGCCGCAGCACGAAGCCCTGCTGCGCTTCCTCCAGGCCCGCTACGGCCCGCTCGACCAGACGCCGGGCCAGACCATGACCGGCGTCAACCAGCAGTACAATTGGCGCGGCCCCGACACCGAAGTGAATCTGACCTACGACGGGAAACGGGAAACCGGGGTGATCTTTTTCGAGAGCCGTACCCTGGGACCCAAACTCGCCGAAATCGTGGGCGGCTTCTAACCGCTACCCCGGTCATACGTAGCTCCTCCCAAGCTAACGACCGTCGCATCATCTGGCAAAACTGGACGGATCATGTGGCGCAACGTCGCTCTACTCAGGAACTCAGGAATGCCTAAGGTGTTCCAGAAGGATCGGGCATCGGGAGCCTTGCAAGAGAACCCGGTGTACGCGAGCGAACTCCGCCATCCTGCACCAGCTCGACAGAGGGTGTGTGGAATGCTATCCTCCGTCGCGCTCCACTCACCATTCATGCAGGAGGCCTTATGGCCATTTGGCTCTCGGCACTCGCACTGACGATCACGTTGCTGGTCGGCTGTTCCCCGACGAAGCAGGCACGCTCGATGGAAGAATCCGGCTTTTTGGGAACCCTGTATCCGCTGATGCACAAAGGAAACGACGGCGAGGCGCTGCTCGTCTACCGGAACCCCAAAGTGCTGCTGCTCCCGCGCGGCACCTACAAGAAAATCCTCCTCGATCCCGTGCAGATCTGGAATGTGGGGACGACGGACGCAGAAAAAGAAAAAGACCTGCAACAGGTCGCCAACTTGCTGCACCGTCTACTCTATAAGAGCTTGGCGAAAGACTTTGAAATGGTCGCCAGTCCGGGCCCTAATACCCTGCGCATTCAAGCCGCGCTCACTGGCGCCGAAAAGACCAACGTCGCGCTGCGCACCCTCTCTTCCATGCCCGCACCGATGAACCCATTTTTTTTAGGATCCACAATCAAAACGGCATTCACCGGTAAGCCGGCATTTGTTGGCGAGATCAGCGGGGAAATCAAGTTTCTCGACTCCACCTCCGGAGAAGTCTTAGGGGCCTCCGCTGATCGACGGGTCGGCAAGAAACGCATCGACGCAGACTCGTTTGATTCGTGGGACGATGTGAATAAAGCGATGGAAGTCTGGGCAGAAACGATTCGGTACCGGCTCTGCCAGCAACGGGGCGCGCCCAACTGTGTCAAGCCAGAAGACTAAACGGTCCCGCGTGCCTCAACGGAATGGATTGGGAACAGGAGACGGATTTGAACCGCGCTCCGTCGCCGGATCGGCCCTGAAGCCTGCCTCACTGGTGCACACAAGGGGGCGCACACCCTTTGTATGCGGGAATTCCCCCTCACGGCTCTCAAAACTCCCGCACCTCAGTCACTGCTGTTTCGTCTAATCCCATGCATTCCCGCTTTTGCCGGATGATGTGGCGATCGTTACGCGTCCGCTCGTTCACACGCCGACGCTTGCCGCCTCGGCCGGCTTGTGCTAGCATGCCGGGTGAGTAACCACTCACTCACTTGGTTGACGATGCCGACGCTACACGCTGTCAAACCGCATAGACCGCTCGCCGGCTCCCCACGGTTGCTCCGCCCCTCGGCACAGGAACGGCAGGTCAGCATCATCGCCGCCGCCGCGTCGATGTTCGCCGCCAACGGCTTCAAAGGCACGACCACCAGAGCCATCGCCAAGGCCGCGGGGATCAGCGAGGCGCTGCTCTTCAAATATTTCCCCACGAAACGCGCCCTCTATGCCGCGATCCTGAAGGAAAAAGTCTCGATTTCCGAACTGCTGGCCACGGTGGAAGACGCGGCCAAGAAACGGGACGACGAGCGCGTCTTCTCCCTGATTGCCGGCCATCGCATCCGCCGCGGCGCAGACCCAACCCTGCTGCGCCTGCTCCTGTTCAGCGCGCTGGAGGGGCACGAACTCTCGGCCATGTTCTTTCGCACCCAGCACCGGGTTTTCTACGACTACCTGGCCGGATACATCGCACAACGGATCAAGGAGGGCGCGTTCCGCCAGGTGGACCCGATGCTCGCCGCCAAGGCCTTTACCGGCATGCTGGCCCACCACCGGCTGCTGCACGAAATTTTTCGCGTCCCGACGCATCGGAGCCCCGAGGACAGCGTCGCGGCCTATGTCGCCCTGTTTTTGGATGGTATGGTCTCCGCCCCGTCCAACGGTCGCAGGCCGGCGAGTCGAGGCAAGGGATGAACCAGATCCGCCGACATCCGGCCCTGACGTTCGCCGCCATTCTGGTGCTGGCCTTGGTCGGCCTGATCGTGTGCCGCCTGACTAGCAGTGGGGCCAAGCCCGACGCAAAAAAAGGGCGCGTCATCACGGTCGGGACCAGCCAGCCGATCCGCAAAGACCTCGATGTGCGCCTGACCTTCACCGCCGACATCGAGCCGGACCAGCAAATCAACGTCTTTTCCCGTGTGGACGGCTACATCGCCAAGTTTCACGTGGACGAAGGCGACTTCGTCAAGGCTCATCAGTTATTGGTCGAGATCGACCACACGGACTATGTGCATGCCGTCAACCGCGCCAAGGCCAACCTGGCCTCGGCCAAGGCCGACGTGCTCCGGCAGGAAGCCAACGTCCGCAATGCCAGACTGAACCTGGACCGGATGCAAAAGCTGATCAAGGACCAGTTCGTGTCCCAGCAGGACTTGGACAACGCCCAAGTCAACTACGACATGGCCGTGGCCCAGATCGAATCCGTGCATGCTCAAGTGAAGCAGATGGAAGTGGCGCTGCAACAGGCCGAAACGAACCTGACCTATTCCTACATCCGCGCGCCCTTCGCCGGCTACATCGCGGAACGCACGCTCGACACGGGCGCTTCCGTCACCGGCTCCACCGCCAGCACCTCGACGACCGCCCGCGGCATCCTGACCCTGCAGCACATCGGCACGGTTCGCACGATGATCGAGGTGGTCGAGAAGAACGTGCCGCTGATCAAGATCGGGCAGAAGGCGGAAGTCCGGGCCGAGGCCTACCCGGACAAGATTTTCATGGGGCAGGTGACCCGGATCGTCCAAGCGCTCAACCGCAACACCAGAACCATGACCGTCGAGGTGGACCTGCCGAATCCCGACTTAGCCTTGAAAGGCGGTATGTTCGCGCGCGTTGAAATCCTCGTCGGCATGCATCCCCATGCCATTCAGATTCCGATCGACGCCCTGACCAAGCTGGAAGAGGCCCAATACGTCTACGAGGTCCGGGACGGCAAGGCCCATCAGTTGCCTGTGGAAGTGGGCGTCCGGTCCGGCAATATGATCGAGGTCACCAAGGGCCTCGCCGGCGACGAACAGGTGATCGTCTCGGGCAAGGACTTGGTCGGCGAAGGCACCCCGGTGCAAACCAAACCGGCCGACCCGACACCCGGGTCAGGAGTCTCGCCGGAACAGGCCCCCCAGACGGCTCCGGCGGACAAGTCGGGCAAACCCGCGAAGCGCGAAGGGTGACGTGTGACATCTCCAATCTGGCCTGACCGTTCCGTTTCCTCGCCCATCACTCGTTACCCCTCGCTCACCACGTTCTGACTATGTGGCTAACCCTCCTCGCCCTCAGAAACCGCGTCGGCATCCTGATGCTCTCGCTCGCGATGGTCGTGCTGGGGTGGACCTCGCTTGCGCGCCTGCCGGTGGACCTGTTCCCCAACATCCAGGTGCCGGTGGCCTTCGTCGGCGTCATCTATAAGGGCGCGCCCCCGCTGGACATCGAGCAAAGCGTCGTCTACCCGATCGAAAAGGCCGTCAGCTCCGCGTCCAACGTCGAACACGTGGAGTCTTTTTCCAAGCACGGCATCGGCGCCGTGCAGATTTGGTTCAACTGGGGCGCGGACATCAACGTGGGACAGTTGGAGGTGATGCAGCGCGTCACCCAGATTCTGAACCAGCTCCCGCCCGGCATCCTCCAGCCCTTCATCGTCAAATTCGACGTCTCGAACATTCCGGTCTCCCTGGTCACGGTGACCGGCCCCAACATGGACGAGCGAGCCCTCTACGACCTGGCCTTCAACACGATTGCGCCCCAGATCGAACAGATCGCCAATGTTGCCGCGGCCACGGTCGAGGGAGGCAAGATCCGGCAGATCAACATCAACCTGGATCCGGCCCTGCTCCAGGCGCGCGGCCTCTCGATTCTGGACGTGGTCAAGGCCGTGAAAGCCTCGAACCTCATCCTGCCGTCCGGCGACCTCAAGGCCGGCAACCTGGACTACAACGTCTTCACCAACAACCAGTTCAAAACCGTCGAGCCGATCAACGACGTAATCGTGAGGTTGACGCCCCAAGGCAACCCCGTGCGTGTGCGCGACCTGGGGACTGTCACGGATTCCTCCGACATCCAGACCAACGTCGTGCGGACGGACGGCCAACGGTCGGTCTACCTGCGCGTGAACAAGCAGCCGACCGCCAACACGGTGGAAGTGGTGGACGCGCTCCGCAAGGCGCTGCCCAACATGGTCGGCATCCCGCCCGGCGTGACGCTCGGCGTCTCCTTCGACCAGTCGCTGTACATCCGGCAGTCCATCAGCAACTTGATGGAGCAGGCCTTGCACGGCTCCCTGCTGGCCGCGGCCGTGATCCTGATCTTCCTGCGCAATCGGGCCAGCACGCTGATCATCTCGGTGGCGATTCCCCTCTCGATCATGGTCACGTTCATCGTCCTCTACTTCAGCGGCGAAACGCTGAACGTGTTCACGCTGGGCGGTCTGGCTCTGGGCATCGGCCGGCTGGTAGACGACTCGATCGTCGAGCTGGAGAACATCCAGCGCCACTTGAACGCCAGCCACCAGCGGTGGGAAGAGGTGCAGGCCCTGGCCAAGGATGTGTCACCCGGCGTCAAGCTCAACCTGTCGGTCCCGACCAAGTGGGAAGCGCTGTTGGAGGCGGCCAGGGAAGTCGCCATGCCGATCTTCGCCTCGACCGTCACGACGGTGGTCGTCTTTCTCCCCATCCTCTTCGTCGTCGGCATCGCCAAGCTGCTGTTCATCCCACTCACGCTGACGATTGCGATCTCCCTCTTCACCTCGTTTTTCATCTCGCGCACCGTCACACCGGCCCTCTGCTATAAATTTCTGAAGCCGGAGAAAGTGGCGCTCCGCTCCATGCCGGCCTGGTGGGTGACGTTGATGCACTGGAGCGAGGCCCGATACGACGCGCTGGACACCCGCTACCAGGAACTGCTCACCTGGGTGCTGGGGCACAAAAAAGCGCTGGTCGGCGTGATCGTGGCGATCTTCGCCGCCTCACTGACCCTGGTCCCCTCCATCGGCAGCGAGTTCATCCCCGTAACGGACGAGAGCCAGTTCCGCATCAACGTCCGCGCGCCGGTGGGCCAGCGCGTCGAAAAAACCGAGCAGCAGGTGGCGGAAATTGAGCGGGTAATCCGCGAGACGATCCCGCCAAACGAGCTGGAGACAGTCGTCTCCAGCACCGGCGTGCTGTCGCAGGGCCGCTCGTCGCTGTTCAACCGGAACACCGGCCCCCACACCTCGCAAATTCAGGTGTACCTGACCGAGCCGGGCAAGCGCCGGCGCAATCAGGTCCAGATCCTGAACGAGGTGCGGCCGAAGGTCCTCAAGCTCTTCTCCGGCGTGGCCATGTTCTTCGACCCGGGCGGCATCATCAAACGCGTCACCAGCTTCGGGTCCCAGAAGGCGGTGGATGTGGAAATCTACGGCTACGACCTCGAAAAGGCGCGGGGGCTGATCAAACAGGTGGAGGCGGCCATGCACCAGGTCCGCGGCCTGGCCGACATCGAGGTCAGCCGGGAAGAGAACTACCCGGAACTGGACATCGAGGTGGACCGTGAAAAGGCCGCGTTGCTGGGGGTGAGCGAAACCGACGTAGCCAACGCCGTCCTGTTCTCGCTGAACGGCAACGGCCAGACCGATCCGATCATCTTCACGGACCCGCAAACCGGCAACGAATATTACATCAGCGCCTGGCTGGCCGAGCCCTACCGCAAGGATTTGACGGACCTGGACAACATCCTGCTCACGACCAGGGCCGGCGCGCCGGTGCTGCTCAAGAACGTGGCCCAGGTCCACATGAACGCGGGGCCGGTGCAGATCGAGCGCAAGTACTTCCAGCGGATCGTCCACATTACCGCCAACCCCGTGAACCGCGACCTGGGCGCCATCGCCGCCGATCTGGAAGACCGGTTCGCCGAGTTGCAAATGCCCCAGGGCTTCAGCAGCCGGCTGGCCGGGCAGATCCAGCAACACCGGGAGACCTTCGAAGGCCTGATTTTCGCCACCCTCCTCGCCCTCATGCTCGTCTACATGGTAAT
>JBJTAZ010000226.1:0-4001 GCA_046091085.1 Nitrospiraceae bacterium | reverse complement strand
CCCTGATTCCCGACGCGATTGCCAGGCAATGGGGAATCAAGGGCCTGGTGATTGGGCGGGTGTTGCGGGGCGGGTCGGCGGAACGGGCCGGGTTGAAAGGCGCGCGGGAAGGACAGAGCGGTCGCATCGAACTGGGCGATGTTATTGTCGCCATCGACGGCAAGGCGGTTTCAGAATTGGACGAGTTGCTATCGGTTCTGGATCGTCACAAAGTCGGGGACCGCGTCGTGATCGACACTCTGCGAGAGGGGAAACGGTATCAGCTTCCTATGACGTTGCAGGCAGTCGAGTAGGCCGTCCGGTTCTCTCCTACAGCGAGCCTCCACGCACGACAAAGTCCAATAGCCGGTTTTCGGCCCAGTAGCAATCTTCATCCTTCCTCGACTTCTGAACAAACCCACAGTGCCCACCCTGTTTTGGGGCCAGAACCTCGATCAGAGGGTTGGACTGAACCGTTGATGTCGTGAAGGTCCTGAAAGGAATAAAAGGATCGTCCTGTGAGGCGATAATGAGCGTCGGGACTTGAATATCGCGCATGACGTGTCTGGCTCCGACTCGCTCATAGTAATCGCTTGCGCCTGAAAATCCACCATGAGGGGCCGTATACTGGTCATCGAACTGGCGCAGAGAACGAGTTTCGTCGAGGGCGAGCAAGTCAAACTTGCCGGGATAATGGATGGCTTTCCGTCGCACCCTGGCTTTGAGTCGAGTGAGAAAGTACTGCTGGTAAAACCAGTTTGATGGCCGCTCTAGGGCCTCCACACAGGCAGCCGGATCGATATTGGGGCATACGGCGACGATACCTTTGAGCGCCGGCAGCATGTGGCTCGACTCGCCGGCCATTTTCAAGACCAGATTTCCGCCCATGGAATAGCCGGCCGCCCAGATATCCGTCAGCCCGTCTTTACCCGCTAATTCGTCGGCCACGGCGGCAAAGTCTCCGCTCATTCCGGAATGGTAGAGGGTGGGGGTCAGGTGCTCGGTCCCGCCGCAGTTCCGTTGGTTCAGGCGGATGATGTTCAGCCCGTCCCGGCAAGCCTTGTCGGCAATTCCCCGCATGTAGTGGGAGTCGCTTGATCCCTCAAATCCATGGACCAGCAGGAGTGTTCGGTGTTGCTGTCGTGCAGGTTGCCAGTGGCAGTAACCCAAGATCTGAGAGTCTGGAGCAACCGTAAAGAGTCTGGGCTCAACGGGGACGTTCTTGAGCAATGGCGGCCTCCACCATCCATGCCGGGGGAGCACCGTCATTAGGTGTGAGTGGAGACAGAGAGGATGTGGATGAAAGTCTGTTCCAGCCATGGTATTGGGCATGAGTGTACCATGGGATGCGAGAATAAGAACGAGTCGGTTGTATGAGCCGAAGGCGTGCGGACTGAAGTTTACTTGTCCGGCTGTGATCGGGAGGCAAGAACAAGGTTACGGCAGACTTGATGCGAAAAGGGGGAGTCGCTCGACTGAGCGACGCCCCCTTGATGTTAACGCCCGACCGTAGAAGCGGTCGCGACCGCCGCCCCCGCCGAATCGGCTGCCGCCGCCGGAGCGTGGCTCCTGGGGCTTCGCCTCGTTCACCGTCAGCGTCCGGCCGTCCATCTGGGTGCCGTGCAGCGCGGCAATGGCGGCCTTGGCCTCTTCGGCCGTGGTCATCTCCACGAAGCCGAAGCCCCGTGATTGCCCCGTGAACTTGTCCGTGATCACACGGGCCGATTCCACGGCGCCATGCGTGGCGAACAGATCGTTCAACTGCGACTCGGTCGCCGAATAGGGCAGACCACCGACATAAATCTTCGAACCCATGGGGCTCCTCCTTTGAAGAATGACATTGTCTTGGACTCGAGAAAGAAACGACAGGAAGGAGCGGGCCGAAGGCGCGAATTATGAGGCGACTTAGGTCTGACTTCCGATCAAATTCCCGGACAAAACAACATCGGTTGAAGGCCTTGTTCCGAACTGCCTCATCACAGGCCCACGCGATGAAGTTGGTACATCGTAGCATGCCATAGTCTCAATAGCAATGGCTGCGCGTTGGCCCTCTACCGGGTGGCTCCGCGGCGGGACGGACGAGGAGTCAGCAGCGCTTGATCCGCGGTGCTCCTGTTCTGGCCCATCGGCTGCGATCTGGCTCCTTGCCCGAGCATCCGGCCGGCCAAAGCCAGTCCTTGCCGGCGGATTTCTTCAATGGGGACCGTGGGCCGGTCTTTAGCCGATAACCCGAGACCCCATTGCTCCATTTTAATCTTCCGCTTCGGGGGCACGCGTTTTGCTTTGAGTCTATGCTGTTTGTCATTAGACCATGCCATGAGGTCTCCTTTGCCGATCTTTATCGTATGTGGATGGACGTGACGGTTAATAACGTTGCACGGATCTGCGCCAGCGATGATCGGGCGTGGTGGGGAGGTTGGGACCGGACCAGATCAAGTAGGGAGGCCCCTTGATGCAATTGGCGCTGTTTGGGAACTGACGACAGGCTTGGGCAAACGCGATCTCCTGAGCCTCCCGGCAGGTGGGCGCTTCAAGGTGGTCCGAGACAGCGCGCAAGTTCAGCCTCTCAGTTGTGCAGGGCATGGACAGATAGAGCTCGCAAGCGAAGCTGCCCGTCCCTACATATTGTGAGCTGACCAACAACTGAGAGCCATCCGCAAACGTGATGAGCGGTTCGACATTCATCTTACCCATGTGCGATCCGTCCTTATAGGGCCTTGCAGGTGAAGCACAACCTGGGAAGTTCCGGCAATGTATGGATGCCCGTGGCGGTCCGAGCCAGCTCACCACTCCATCGTGTGGCGCGGACGGAACGTTCACCCCTAAGAGCAGCGTGTACCTGGGAATCGATCGCGCGGGCAACAGATTGGACGGTGCGAAAGCGCGAGAGAATAGGATGGTGTCCGTGGCTCGTATAGTGATGCAGTCTACCACAAACAGGGCTGAGTAGCCATCCTGTCATTGACAATGCCTATGTCCTTGAATCCATAGGCCGTTGCCAGGGTATGGTTGCCAGAGTCGTTCACTATACGATAGGAAATTGTCTATAAGATGAAATGGCGCGTTCCCATCATGAAGCGCTCTGCTATGACCTGGGCCAGGTTCCTCTACCGGTCCAAAGCCTCGCGAACTTTGCGCGCGAGCCGCTCTTGGGTAAACGGTTTCTGAAGAAACGCCCCGCTAGCTTCCTGCGCGCCGTAGCGATCGAAAACTTCGCTGGTGTAACCAGACATATATAAGATTTTGATGGAAGGATGCAGAAGCAGAATGCGGTTGGCCAGGTCGCGTCCGTTCATGCCCGGCATCACGACATCTGTCACCATGAGATGGACGCGGCCTCTCTGGGCGTCAAGAATCTGAAGTGCCTCGATCCCATCCTTGGCCGCATGCACCTGGTAGCCTCTTTTTTTGAGCGAGGTGGTCACCATGGCGCGCACGACCGTCTCATCTTCGACGACCAAAACGGTTTCAGTCCCGCGTAGCGATTGCGACGCGGCCGGAGCCGTAGGCACCTCTAGGGATTCCCGTGTCGCTTTTGGCAGATAGACCTTGAACGTGCTGCCGTGTCCAATCGCGCTCTGGACGGCAATGTGACCGTTGCCTTGCTTCACGAGGCCGTAGACGATCGCCAGCCCTAATCCTGTGCCCTTGCCTTGCGCTTTCGTGGTGAAGAATGGGTCAAAGATTTTGGCCTGAGTGACGGCGTCCATCCCCTCGCCGGTGTCGCTGACCTCCAAGACCACATAGGTTCCGACTGGGACACTGTCATGGGAAAGGAGCAGCGGCTGGTGCATGTCGACAGTCGATGTGGCAATGGTCAAGCGGCCGCCATGCGGCATGGCATCGCGAGCATTGACCGCGAGATTCATGATCACTTGTTCGATTTGCCCGGGATCGCCTTTCGTCAATGTGGGCTCAGGGGTTGTTGTAGTCGTGAGGCTGATGTCTTCTCCGATCAGGCGTTGCAGCATCTTACTGATGTTGATGACGACCTTATTCATGTCCAGCACAGCGGCTTGCAG
>JBJTAZ010000225.1:0-12037 GCA_046091085.1 Nitrospiraceae bacterium | reverse complement strand
CGCAGAATGAGCCCCACATCGATCTCGGCGCGCCGGCTCCGCCCGATGATCTCGACCTTCTCCTCCATCGCCACGGCCGCCAGCGCCGCGTCGAGCCCTTCCAATTCCATTAACTTATGCACCACCTCGTCCAGATCGCCTCGATACCGCTCGACGGTGCCCGTCGCCAACAGCACCTTGCGCCCATCCAGATAATGGGTTTCCCCGTTCTGAAGCAGATCGTTGAGAATGGCGATCTGCTCCGGATCGAGGGGACGGCGCAGCGTGTCGGACACGAGGTTCAAGTCCGCGCCGGCCCGCAGCACGAACGCCGCGGCGTCGAGGTCGCGGGGGGTCGTGGACGCATACGCCAGCGAGCCGGTTTCTTCGTAGAGCCCCAGCGCCAGCACTGTGGCGTCGAACGGGCTCAGCGTCACCCCTTGCGCCTTCAACCGCTCCACAAGAAGGGTGGTGGTCGCGCCGACCGACTCCATCACCTGCAGTTCGGCGCGCAGGGGCGCCTGGTGAGGGTCCGGCTCAGCGTGCGGATGATGATCGTAGATGTGAATCGCGATGCCGGGCTTGCCGCACAACGCGTCCAAAGGACCGAGGCGAGACGGCTCGTGCGTATCCACCAGGATCAGCCGGGTCACCGCGCCCAGATCCAGGTCCTTCAACCTCGCCAGCCCGAGATCGTGTACGGCCAGGAAGCTGCGGACGGCTTCCTGCGCGCCGGCCGGCAACACCAGCGTCGCGCCAGGATAGAGTGTCCGCGCGGCCACCATGGAGGCCAGGCCGTCGAAATCCGCGTTGAGATGGGTGGTGATGAGGTCCATACAATACCGCGATCATGACTCCGCGACAGGCATTACGGATGTGCCGCTTTTTTGAACACGATGTCCCCGTACTTTCGTGTTGTCGCTGTCGGTCATGATCGCCACGCCGTTGATCATCGGGGGTTCGCCGTCGAACGCCTTCTTATAGTCCTCGTAGATGTTCCGCTCCTCGTCTTTCCACGTCCCCAGGCCCTGCGCCCCGCTCTCCACCACGATCATCTTGGCGAAGTCCGTATAGGCATTGTCGATAAACAGCCCCTGCGGCGCCTTCGCATCCCAGATATAATGGATCGCGGCAATCGGGATATCCCCAAAAATGATTTTTCCCGCCTGGTACTTGGCCTTGCGTCCGACGCTGACTTTGTCGGGATCGTACTCGAAGGTGATGTAGAGCCGGGCCGGGTAGTCGTCCCCCTGCTTCGTGCGCACATCGGCGGTCTTCAGCAGATTCTCCACCTTCCAGCGCCAGCGGACGATCGGATATGCCTTCGGGTCGATCTTCACGTCCTTCGTCAGCCCGGAGGCCGAAGCCCTGCTCGTCGCCCGGACCACGACCGTATCGCCGTCCTTCACCACCGCGTAGGTCGTCTGTTGCGGGATTTTCGGAAAGGTCAGGGGTTTCCAGCCGGCCGGCAGCTTCTCCCCCTCGGTCTCGGCGGAGAACTGCCCGACCTCCAGCACCGACCCAGGTTCGGCCGGCAGGCCAAGCGGCGCGACCAGCGCCCAGACCAACGCCCCCACCGCCGCACCGATCGCACCTGTCAGGGAGCGGTTCATCGGTCCCCGTCACCGTCTCATCCAGGCGAACAGCTTTCGCAGGACATCCTTCTTGCCCTGGGTGAACGTGGTCTTGCGCCAGGCGTTGGCCACCTTCTTGACCCCTTCGGCCTGCGTCGGATAGGGATGGATCGTGCCGCAGATCGTGCCCAGGCCCTTCCCGGCCTTCATCGTGACCGAGAATTCGTTGATCAAGTCGCCCGCGTGGGAGGCCACGATCGTCGCGCCAAGAATCCGATCCGTGCCCTTCTTCACGTGGACCCGCGCGAACCCTTCCTCTTCTCCGTCCAGGATCGCCCGATCCACTTCGTCCAGCTTGAACGTGAAGCTCTCGACTTCCATGCCCTCGGCCATCGCCTCTGCCTCGTACAAGCCCACGTGGGCGACTTCCGGCTCCGTGAACGTGCACCAGGGCATGACCAGCGAACTGGCGCTCGCATAGCCCAGCCCGAAGGGATGGGGGAACAGGGCGTTCTGGATCACGATCTGCGCCGTCGCGTCGGCCGCGTGGGTGAACTTGTGCTGCGAGCAGACGTCCCCCGCGGCGTAGATGCGCGGGTTGGTCGTTTGCAGCCGGTCGTTCACGATCACGCCGTCCTTGTCGTACTCGACACCGACGCCTTCCAGGTTCAATCCTTCCACGTTGGGCGTCCGCCCGACCCCGACCAGGATCTCGTCCACGGTCACGTCATGCCGCCGCCCATGGGACTCCCCCGTCAGCCGCTTGCCCTCGGCCGTCTTCTCGCCCTTCAGGTCCTTGCCGCAGCAGAGCAGCGTCACCCCGTCGCGCACGAGCGACGCTTGCACGAGCGATGCCGCATCCCGATCCTCCTTCGGCAGGATGCCGTGCTGCGCCTCGATCAGATGGACGGAACTGCCGAACCGGGCGAAGGCCTGGGCCAGCTCGCAGCCGATCGGACCGGCGCCGATCACGCCGAGCCGCCGCGGCAGCTCCGTCAGGGAAAAGACGGTCTCGTTCGTCAGGTAGCCGACCTCCTGTAGGCCCGGGACGGACGGAGTCGCCGCCCTCGCCCCGGTGCAGATCGCCGCCTTGACGAAGCGCAGGGTCCGGTCGCCGGCCTGTCCCTCCACCGCCACGGTCTCCGGGCCGGTGAACCGCGCGGCGCCGATGTAGACATCCACGCCCAGCGACCGGTAGCGTTCCGCCGAATCGTTGCGGCTGATGCGGGCCCGCAGCTTCCGCATCCGGGCCATGACCGCCGCAAAGTCGTACGTGACGCCGGGCGGCACCTGCGCCCCACACGAGCCCGCTCGCCGGACGTCCGCCCAGGCCCGCGCCGCCCGGAGCATCCCCTTGGACGGCACGCAGCCCACGTTCAGACAGTCCCCGCCCATCAGATGCTTTTCGACAAGGGCCACCTTGGCCCCCACCGCCGCGGCGATCACCGCGGTGATTAACCCGGCGGTTCCGGCGCCGACGACCACGAGATTGTACCGGCCGTCCGGCTCGGGATTGACCCAGTCGGACGGATGGACGTTCCGAACCAAGGTCCGGTTGTGCTCGTCGTCCGGAGGCACGGTGCCGGGCTCGCGTGGGTTCATGGAATGGCTCTCCGGTCTCGAATCAGGCAGCAGGACCGACGCGCGTCTTGGAGGAGACTGGTTGTCTGGCGGAATATTTTTGATAGAGCGTCGGCACCAGGGCCAAGAGCCCCAGCAACGTGAAGGCGATGAGCACGGGAGGCGAGGCGATTTCTCGCAGCGAACTGATCGTGCCCAACTGCCGGCCCGCGTAGGCATAGACGAAGCTGCCGGGGATGATGCCGATGGCCGTCGCCGTCACGTACGTGCCCAGGGGCACTTTGGTCAAGCCGGACAAGACGTTGATGATGAAGAAGGGCGCGATCGGGATCAGCCGGATCGTCATCAAGTAACTGAAGGCGTTTTTCGAAAACCCTTGCTGGAACGGGCCGACCCAGCCGCCGAATTTGGCTTCGATCCAATCGCGCAGCAGATACCGGGAGACCAGAAACGCCAGGGTCGCGCCGCTCGTCGCGCCGAGATTCACGTACACCGTGCCCAAGAGACTGCCGAACAGCAGCCCGCCGGCCAGGGTGAAGAACACGGCGCCGGGCAGCGAGGCGGTGACAAACAGACAGTAGGACAGGATGAAAATCGCCACCGAGGCCCCGTAATGCTGATCCGTGAAGGCCAGGAGGCTGTCGCGGTTGGCTTTGAGCGAGTCCAGCGAAAGATATTGGCCAAGATCGAGGTAGAAAAATCCGCCGATGGCCGCGGCGAACAGCAGGGCAACGGCCAGCTTGCCCTTGCTGAACGAACCTGTCTGGGCGGCCGCATCGGCGGATGTCTGCATCAAAACCTCTCCTTGAGTGCGCATCATGGCGACCTCGCGTTGACGGTGTCAACCCTTTGCCCTGAAACTCTAGGTGGGAGTCGTAGGGGCAGGGCAAACCTTACATAGGCAGATGGTCTTTAAGGAAAGGGAATGTCGCGCCGTTCCGCTTGCAATATTGCGCGAACCTTCTGCGTGAAGGAAAAGTCGTAGCAGAGGCGGGATTCATACAAAATGAGACAAAAGGGACCTATTTAAAAGGGGAGGAGAGGTTGAGCGGACGTTGCCGGAGAAGCGAGGCACCCACCGAGGCGTTGCCAAGAGGGAAAGCGGAAACTGACTGAGTCTGCGAGGGAATTTCCGAAGGAATTCCGCCCGGCAGAGCCCGGAGGGGTCGCTTCGAGAGGCAGGGACGCGAACGCCTCGCCTCCCCTGCTCGCTTACGGCAGGCGAAACCTCGCAGCCAGCGCCGCGCCTTCGAGCTCACCGCCCCATCGGGCGGTCGACCACGTGTCTGAAACCCGATCCGGCGGGACTTGGATAGACTCGACAAGGCAGTCCAGGTGGGTTATAACAGAGCCAGTTTTCTCGATGAGGGTGCGATGCCTGCGATTAAAGAACGGCGTGGAGCCACAAAGAAAAGCGGCAACGGGCATGTGGTCCTGACCAGCAAGCGGTACAACCGCCTGCTGGAGGATCTCCACGATCTGGCCGTGGTGGCCGAACGCCGGGACGAGCCATCCATCAGCCTGAACGAGATGACCAAGCGGCTGCGGAAGCGTGGCCTCTTATAGCATCCGGGTCAAACCTTCCGTCGAGAAGGATTTGACCTCCCTCCCCAAGCCCCTCGTCTCCCGGGTCTACGAGCGCATTCAGCAACTGGCCGGGGACCCGTTCCCCCACTCGACCGTGAAACTACAGGGCGCCGAGCGAATGTATCGGCTGCGCGTCGGGGACTACCGCATCGTCTATGAAGTGGACACGGAGACCGCGCTGATCACAATCCACGCGGTTCGCCATCGCCGCGACGTCTACCGCCGTCAGCGCTGACAGCCCGCCCTCAGCCCCGTGCCTGAAACCCGATCCGGCGTGGCTTGGCCGGCTGAGACGGGATGCTCTCAGGCCGGAATGTCGACGTATTCGACGTGGCTGCTCGGAGGAGGAATGGGTGTGCCATCGGCCTTGAGGCCTTCCAGATGGAATTCGATGGCTTCACGGATGAGGGATTCGGTTTCTTCCACGGTGGCGGCGGTAGCCACGCAGCCCGGAAGATCCGGCACGTAGGCCGCGTAGTTTGACGGGGCTTTTTCGATCACCACAGCGTATCGCATGTCAGGCGGCTGTGCCGATGAGGCTTTCCAGCGGGATGTGGAGTTTCCGGTGCAGCCGTCGGATCATTTCGAGGGAAAGGCTGCGTTTCCCGGTCAGAATTTCTGACACGCGTCCACGCCCGCCGAGCATGGCCTCGAGGTCTTTCCGGGTCATGCCCAGTTGATCCATGCGGAATTTGATCGCTTCGACGGGATCGGGAGGACAAACGGCGTGATGCCTGGCTTCGTAGGCTTCCACGAGCGTCGTCAGCACGTCCAGCTCGTCGCCCGCCTTGGTGTCCCATTTGGCATCCATGAGCTGTTCGATGCGGCGCAAGGCGTGGTCGTAATCCTTGGTCGTCTTAATCGGCGCAATCGTCATAACGCCCCCTCCCATCAGACCGTCGCGGCATCGATGGCATCGTACTCGGCATGGGTTCCCACGAAACGAACATAGACCACCCGATAGGGGTAATTGATCTTCACCACCACCCGGTATTGGTTGCCCGCGATATTGAACACCACCCGATTGTCCGGCAGCACGCTCGCCGACCGGAACTGGAGTTTCACGGCCGAAGGCGTCGCCCAATCGGCATGCGCCACCTCCTGATGCCAGGCTTCCAACGGACCTTTCGCCCGGGGGTGCCGTTTCCAGAACTCGCGCAGGGTCCGCTTGGCGATGATGCGCACGGGCTACTATATCACGATCCCAATATGGGATCAACACCCGTGCTATGGGAGGCGGACGGTCAGCCCCGTGCCTGAAACCCAATCCGGCTAAAACAGGGACACTCATAGTTCGCAAGACAATCTCTACAGGTACAGCCCATTAAACGTGGCGAAGCGTCAAAGGCGACAGGCTTTAAGCGGCCTGTCGCCTTTACTTTTTAAAGTGGGGTGGCGAGGCTGAGCGGACGTTGCCGGAGAAGCGGGGCACCCGCCGAGGCTCTGCCGGGAAGGACAGCGGAACCTGACTGAGTCTGCGAGGGAATTTCCGAAGGGATTCCGCCCGGCAGCGCCCGGAGAGGTCGCTTCGAGAGGCAGGGACGCGAACGCCTCGCCCCCCACTCACGCCCGAGAGGAGAGCCCCCTCGCCGCCCCATCGGGTGGTCAGCCAGGCGCGCCGGTGAAGGGCTCCGTTTCGAGGCAGCGGCGCAACGGTACAGCACCTTGCCCATCACGGGCCTCGCCGCTTCCCTCGGACATCCGTTCCGGGCTGTTCTTCCGGAACGATTTTGTACACGTCCTCCAGCAGCGCACGGAGCGGCTCCGCCACCGACCAGGCCTGGGCGAAACAACCGCGAGGGCGATGCGGTTGGTCGCCGTCGAAAATTTCCGAGACCTGGCCCAACCCGGCCTCATGGAGATGCCGTTCGATCCCATCAAAAAACGCGCGGACTGTTTTCCGGGTGCCAGGCGTCCGTTCGTGAGTGTTGACCCAGGCCGTGACGAACGTACCCAGCAGATAGGCCCAGACCGTTCCCTGGTGATAGGCTCCGTCCCGACCGACCACGCCGCCTTCGTAGCGCGGCCGGTACTGGGGATCGTTCGGCGACAGGGTTCGCACCCCGACCGGCGTCAGCAATTCAACCTCTGCGGCCTGGACGACGCGCCACGCCTGATCCTCCTCGAGCAGTTGCCCGTCCAAGGCCACGGCGTAGAGTTGATTGGGCCGGAGACTCGCATCGTCTCCCTGCTCTCCATCCACGACGTCGTAGAGATATCCACCCTCGGCATACCAGAACCGCTTGCGAAACGACGCAATGGCGCGCGCCCGATCCTCCGCGCACCGTTTGGCGTAGGCCTTGTCGCCGAACCTGGCGGCCAGGTCTTCCCCCACCGCCAGGGCATGGACCCAGTGGGCCTGGATCTCCACCGCCTTGCCCCGGCGGGGCGTCACAACCCAGTCCCCCACCTTGGCATCCATCCAGGTCAACTGGACCGAAGGCGCGCCGCCGGTCACCAGTCCGTCCCCATCCACTCGGATGCCATACCGCGTGCCCTGGCGATACCCGTCCAGCACGGCCTTGACGGCCGGCCAGCCCACTCGCTTGACCGCGGTCGTATCGCCGGTATAGGCCAGGTAGCGGCCGATGGCCCGGACGAACCAGAGCGACGCGTCGATCGTATTGTATTCCGGCACCTCCCCCGCATCCGGAAACCGGTTCGGGATCATGCCCTCGGAGATATGCGCGGCAAAGGCCGCGATGATTTGTCGCGCGTCGGCATAGCGGCCGGTCACCAGACAGAGGCCCGGCAGGCAGATGAACGTGTCCCGTCCCCAATCGGTGAACCAGGGATAGCCGGCGATCACCGTCTTTTGTCGGCCCCGTTCGACGATATACGCCTCGGAGGCCCGCCAGAGGGAACGGACGAGGGGATCATCGGTGGGAACCGGTTGCGCCTAGTCTTCGAGGCGGCGCGACGACAGACGGCGGCGCTGCTCCAGACGGATCGCCTCCTCCACGTCGGCCTGGGTCGAGGCCTCGGACGAGAACACCACCTGGGCCGGCTGCTGGCCCGCCAGGGTAAACGTCAACAGGCCAGGCGCCCACCAGTCTTCCTCGCAATCCAGGCCCCGTTCCTGTTCCACCGGATACTGGATCCGGCGATACCAGTCCGGCTCATGTTGGTACGTGCCGTTATGCAAGGCTTTGACGGCCGGAATATTCTGGTACGGCTGCCACGTCACCGAGCCTTTTTTGACGAGGGCATCCGGCCGCAGGGTTCCATTCTCCCGATGCAGGCCATGGTGGTCCCGGCCGGTGAGCATGGGACGAACGCAGAGCTGGACCGGCTGCGTGCCCCGGCCGAGCAACGTCCAGCGGACCACCGCCAGGTCCCGCCCCTGCGGGCAGAACATTTCCCGGGTCAGCCGGACCCCGCCGACTTCGTAGGTCCAGGTCGGCCAGGGCTCCATCGAGAAGCCGACACATACTTGATAGCCTTCCGGATGCACTGCGCCCGGATACAGGTTGCTCGACAGCGCGTGGACCTGCCCGCCAACCTCCACGGTCTCCTCCACGTGATTCACCAGGGTCACCCGATCTACCGGAGGACGCCTGGCGATCAACAGCAGGGCGTGATAGCGGCGCGTATTGGCCCCGGCGACCGTGCCGGAGGCAAATCCTCCGCGGCCGTTCGGCTCGAGCCACTCCAGGCTCAACGCGCGGCTCAAGTCCCGACAGTCTGCCGCAGGAATCTTCATCGTGTGACCGTCAACCGTCCCTTCGCTCAAGTTTACCGGTCTCCCGCCGATACTCATGACAGGAGGGCCTGCTCATGAACGGTATCCTGTTCAACTTGTTCTCGTTGATGGCCAGCCTGACCATCGTCCGAATGGCGGGGGAATCCTGGGTTCTCGCCATCACCTTTGCCATCTTCTGGAGTCTCGGCTTGGCGATCAGTATCGCCACCTGGTGGCAGTGGGAGCACCGTCTAGCCCCGACGTTCCGCTCCCATCACTCCTGAATCGCCGCGCAGGGGTCGCTCGGCCGGCAGGCAGGCCGGCGCAATCAGTCTCCGTCCGCCAAGCGCCTGTACTCCTTCTTCCAGCATCGGTCCATGACGACGAGCAGGCCGGCCGCTTTGGCGCGCTGCGCCGCAGCCGCATCAATCACGCCCTCCTGCAACCAGACCGCCCTGGCGCCGATCTTGATCGCCTCGTCCACCACCTTGCCCGCCTCTTCGGACTTTCGGAACACGGACACGAGCTCCACTTGTTCCGGCACAGCGGCCAGCGAGGGATAGGCCTGCTCACCGAGGACCGGCATTTCCAGCGGGTTGACCGGAATGATCCGATAGCCCTGCTGCTGCATGAAGACGGCCACGCCGTAGGAGGGGCGCGTCGGGTTGGATGAAAGACCGACGACCGCGATCGTGCGGCATTCGTCGAAGATGCGCCGGATGGTCTCAGGACTGGATGTGATGCTGCTCACGCCCGATGCGTCCGTCATAGGCCCTCGAAGCTTTGAAGAGTTCAAAACGCCCGTCGGCCGCGTAGACGGCCACGCGGGTCCGGAGCGCGGCCATTTCCTGAGCGGTCATGGGCACGAACCGACGGACGATGCCGAGGTTTTGCCTGAGCACGTCGCGCGAGTCAATCCCGCTCACCACCGTGGCCACAGGCAGGCTGAGCACATACCGCAAGGCTTCTTCGGCAGAGATCACCCGCTGCTTGATCGGCTCGCCGTTGCCGCTCAACGTCTTCATGGCCAGGGGTGCAATCCCCCGCCGCGTCAATTCAGGCAAGACCCCCTGTTCGAAGCTCCGAAATGTCCCGTCGAAGACATTCAACGGCAACTGGCAGGCGTCGAACGGAAAATCGTGCGCCAGCATTTTCAAGTGGATGCTCGGGTCCTTGTGGCCGGTAAAACCGATGAACCGGACCTTCCCCTGCTTCTTGGCTTCGACCAGGGCCTCAACCGCCCCGCCCGGCGCGAAATGCCGGTCCGGGTCGTCTTCGTAAATCACCTCGTGAATCTGCCAGAGGTCCAGATAGTCGGTGCGCAGCCGCCGCAGGGATTCTTCAAGCTGTTGCATCGCGACGCGCTTGTCCCGTCCGTGGGAACAGACCTTGGTCATGAGAAACACCTGGTCGCGCTTCCCGACCAGCGCCTTGCCCATCCACTCCTCGGCCCGTCCGCCTGCATATTCCCAGGCGTTGTCCATGAAGTTGATCCCGGCGTCGATGGCCTCATGGATGACCGAAGCCGCTTCTTTGTCGCTCTCGAGCCTCGACAGGTGGGCCCCACCGAGACAGAGGGCCGAAACCTCGATGCCGGTCCTGCCGAACGGCCGCCGCGGAACCGAGCCGGTTGCGGGCGGCGTACCTGCTCCACCAATGGCCCTGGCCCAGTCCAGGGGACCGGTCAGCGCCATCGTGGCCCCGGCCAGTCCCAGGGCTTTGAGGAGTTCCCTCCGATTTAACCGGCGGGAGAAGGCCATGGCCGTTCCGCGCACAACAGGGCAGAACGGCCCGAAGCTTAGCAGAGGCGAAACGGGAAGGCCAGCCGCAACATAACTCTTCTTCCCCGTCCTTCATTATCATGATATAGTCACAATTCTGATATTGCTTCAGGGAGGTCCCCATGCCCACCATCAAGCCGATTTCCGATCTGCGGAACAAAGCCAACGAAATCTCAGCCCTTGTGCACAAGCACAACACACCGGTCTTCATCACCAAGAACGGGGAAGGCGACAGGGTCGTGATGTCGCTGGCCACCTATTTATATATGCAAAAGCGACTGGAACTCTACGGCAAACTCGCCGTCGCCGAGTCGCATGCCCAAGCGGGAGACAAAGGCCGCGCGTTGCACAAGGTCATGGCCGACCTGAGGAAACGCATCCGTGAGTCCAAGGCCTACGCATACCGTTCGCCTCCTCTCGATTGCGGAGCAGGACCTTCAAGACCTTCTGCTCTATGTCGCCGCAGAGAACCCCGCCGCATCGCTGGCCCTGGCAGACACGATCGAAGCGGAACTGACCAAGCTCGGAACCTACCCCTACCTGGGGAAAATCCCGCAGGACACGCACCTGGCCCAGCTTGAATATCGAGTCCTGGTGGTCGGAGACTATTTGCCCTTTTACAAGATCAAGGGTCGGACGATCCTGGTTCACCGGATACTCCACGGCGCTCGTGACGTACCGAGACTGTTGGAGGATGCGTAGCCAGTGAGGATTTCGTCGCAATGGCATTGGAGGGCACATTGAAGGTCCGGGCGAGACGAGAATAACGCTGGCGGACTTTCTCACCATCCTGCCGCTAGCCTTTGCCGCCCCAGAGCTGCGCTAGCCGCTTGGCCCGACCGCAGTTGTGCTTGTAGAACTTGTAGCGGATCGGGTTCTTCTTGTAGAAGTCCTGGTGGTATTCCTCGGCGGCGTAGAAGGTCGAGGCGGGGACGATCTGGGTCACGACCGGCTCTTTGAACGGCTTGGTCGCCTCCACCTTCTTGTTGGATTCCTCCGCCAGCCGCTTCTGCTCGTCGTTGTGGTAGAAAATGGCCGAGCGATACTGGCTCCCATGGTCGCAGAACTGCTGGTCCGGCGTGGTCGGGTCGATGTTGCGCCAGAAGACCTCCAGAAGCTTGCCGTAACCGATCCTGGACGGATCGTAGAGGATTTCGACCGACTCGGCATGACCCGTGCCGCCGGCCGATACCTCGTCGTACGTCGGATTGGCTTTCTGCCCGCCCGTATAGCCTGACGTGGCCGAAGCGACGCCGTCCACATCCTGGAAGGCCTCCTCCACACACCAGAAGCAGCCGCCGGCGAAGGTGGCCTTGGCCAGTTGCGTGGCGCTCCCTTGCTCAGCGTCGGTGGCCGTCACCGCAAGGCCCAGCAGCAGTGCGCCGGCCAGTACCAGGCTCATTCCTTTTCCATGTTGCCTCATGGCTTCCTCCTGTCATGAATCCGGAACTCTATGCCTCTCCGTACCACATACTCGCTCTGGAGAAGCTCCTGACCAGTTAGTCGTGGAGCGCGGCAGTTTCTTACAAGAAGGATGGCGGACTGACTGAAACGAAGCACACCCGCCGGTCAACGACGTTACTGGTGCCCCGGTTCGTTGGCCTGCGGCGCCGTTGAGGCTGCCGGCGCCGTTTTCGGCTTAGCCGGATCGGCGCCATCCGGCGGCCAGCCGCCGCCGAGGGCCTTGTAGACTTGCACGACGGCGACTAACCGTAGCCGGCGCGTGCCGGTCAGCGCCAGCTCGGAGTCGAAGAGGCTGCGTCGCGCCAACAGCACATCCAAATAGCTCGCCAAGCCTCCCTCGTACCGTTTCTCAGCCAGGAAAAGCGCCGACCGGAGCGCCGCCACTTGCG
>JBJTAZ010000224.1:0-2568 GCA_046091085.1 Nitrospiraceae bacterium | reverse complement strand
CGGCCTATCACGTCACCGCGACGTTACTGCAAAATATGTGGCACAGTTATGCCTATGAATTTCGCTTCTTCCTGGGCGAATTCTGCCATCTCTTCGCCGGCGATCCGCAGTTTACGTCCAAGATGGCCCAGGCCAAGTTTCTTTCTCCCATCATCCAGACCTTGGGCCGGCCGTTTTCCGTGTCGCAGATCTATCGGATGTTTCCGCATTTCGGGGAAAAGTTCGTCAAAGGCTCCATGGTCATGGAGGCGAAGTTGGTGACCGACCGCCGCGCCCTGCTCCGCATGAAATTCACCGACGCGGTGGATCGGCAGTTCGGACCCTATCGTAAAGCCTGCGCCGCGATGGTCTGCGCCGCGTCAAAGGGCGCCTTGACGGCCGTGCCCGAGCGCATTCACCGGGGACGGCCGGCCACGATCACGGACCTGTCCTGCATGGCCGACGGCGACGAATGGTGCGAGTGGGACATCGCCTGGGAAGCAGAGCCCTCACGGCACTATCTCTGGCCGGCCGCTGGCCTGCTGGCCGGGGCAGCCTAATGGCTGTGCGTGCGGCTGGTCCATCCGACGATGAGCCCAAGCCAAACCCTGCTCATCGCCGCCTGGCCTGCCACGCTGGCTGCGCTGGTCTCGCTGTGGCGAGCCAGCCATGCCAAGAGACGGGATCGTGAGCAGTTGGCGGATGAGCAGCTTCGCTCCGTGGAAGCCAGGCATGAAGAGCTGCGCGAGGCGTATTTGGAGCAGGAGCAGACGATGGTGGAGCTGCGCCGCAAAGTCGCCCAGCTCACCACCCTCCATCGGGCCGGACTCCTCTTCAGCTCCACCCTGGACCGGACTGTCCTGTTCGAGTCCGTGCTCCGGGCCCTCAATCAAGACTTGCACTACGATCGAGCCATGATCTCGCTCTACGATCGCGGCCATCGGGTGTCCCACAAAGCCCAGGTTATGGGCTTTTCAGAAACCTGCTCGGCGTTCGCCCACAACTTGGTCATTCCCGTCACAGACGCGCAAACCGTTGAGGGCATCGTGCTGCTGGAAGGCCAGCCGATCCTGGTGCGCAATCTGACCGACGTGTGGGATCGCATGCATCCGCTCAACCGGCAGCTTGCCGCCATGACGGGCGCCAACACTTTCATTTCAGTCCCCTTAAAGGTGAGCGGACAGGTCATGGGCGCCCTCACGGTGGATCGGACCGAGGCGGGCAGCTTGAGCCAAGCCGACCTCGATCTCATGGTGACGGTGGCGAACCAGGTGGCCATCGCGCTCGACAATGCGGATGCCTACGCCCAAATCGAAGCGCTGAACGTGGGGCTGGAAGCCAAGGTGCGCGAACGCACCCAGGAACTGGAGACGGCGAACCAAAAGCTCCGCGAGCTGGACCACCTGAAATCAGCCTTCGTCTCAATCGTCTCGCACGAGTTGCGCACGCCCATGACGTCCATCAAAGGCTACGTGGAAAATCTCTTGGATGGGATCAGCGGCCCCCTCAACGGCCGGCAGGCCCAGTACTTGGAGCGGGTCAAATGCAACGCCGACCGGCTGACCCGCATGACCAACGAACTCCTGGATCTCTCCCGGATCGAGGCCGGGCTGCTCGACCTGCGCTTGGCGCCGTTGGAGATTCCGGAATTGGTGGCCGAGGTCATGGACAGCGCCCAGGCCTTTGCCCGGCCGAAATCCATTGCACTGCACCAACGATACGGCGACTCGCTTCCGCCCGTCATGGCCGACCGGGACAAGGTGCATCAGATCCTCACCAATCTGATTCATAATGCCGTGAAATTCACGCCGCAGCATGGTCGCATCTTCGTGGAAGCCACGCGGCTGGAACAGCAGGTCACGATATGCGTATCGGACAGCGGGTGCGGGATTCCCGATGAGGAACAACATCGGATATTCGAGAAGTTTTATCGAGGGCCCTCCGTCCCCATCGAAACAAAAGGTGCGGGATTGGGACTCTCGATCACCAAGAGCCTGGTGGAACTGCATGGGGGCGACATTTGGGTCACCAGCACCCAGGGACAAGGCAGTCAATTCACCTTCACCCTGCCGATTGACGCTCCTGCCAGATCCAAGAATTCCAATCCCGAGTATCGTTCCGTGTAAGGTCTGTCCTCAATTCGATACGGACGCGCTTCTTCCCGGCCTTCCACTCATCCTCGTTCTGGTGAATTCGCGGAAGCTGTGCCCGTCAATCCATCGTTTGCCGCCCCTGTGGCTCATCAACGCCCTCGCTTCAGCCTGGCACGGCCGTTGCTCAGTGTGACCTGAGTCCATACTGCTTCGCACGCCGATGGCGCGACGCACAGGACCAGGCAGTGGGAACACAGGAAGAAATCCTGCGATGAACTGCGACAGCCTCAGATCCTGGCCTCTTACGGTCATGCTCGCCCACCCGAACACGTCCATGCAGGAGCGGTTCGGACAAGCCCTCCGATCAGAGGGATACCGCGTCAGGATCGTGGGGGCCGAAAGCGACGCGATTTCTCTCGTGAGGAGGCACAATATCGCTGCCGCTTTCATCGATGTCAGCAAGACTTTCGAGCGGGGGCCGGCCTTCCTCACCGCC
>JBJTAZ010000223.1:0-2531 GCA_046091085.1 Nitrospiraceae bacterium | reverse complement strand
CGCCCGCAGCAACGCATTGATCCTGGTCTGGTAGCCAGGCCCCTGAGCCTTGAACCATTCCAATACCTTCCGGTCTACCCGCATGGTGATTGTGGCTTTTGGCTCAGGCAGCACCAGGGTTGCGGACTTGAAGAAGTCCTTCTTCAGCTCCGGAATGTCGGAGTAGTCAATATCCTTGTCGGACATGGCATCAATTCTTGCCCAGTTCGTTTTTGAGCGTTTCTTGGGGGGAAGCTTTTTCACGTTGGCCTAGATTGTTTCCACATCCGCAATGATCGTGTGCAGCCCTGAGGCGCCGGCCGGCTGCGGGCGGACGATTTCTTCGATCTGCAACTGGCCTTTGGTGTCGGTGGCGCGGACAACCACCTGGAATTTTCCGTGCTTGGGGGGGCGCCAGCGGTAGTTCCAGATGACCCAGGAGTAGGGGGACATGGGTTTTTCCAGCTCGGCGGCCTGCCAGGTTTTGCCTGCGTCGAAGCTGATCTCTACCTTCGCGATGCTGTTGGGGCCGCCGAAGGCGATGCCGCGGAAGGTCTGTTCCGGGCCGCGCAGCGCCTGGTAATGGCCGGGACTGTCTACGCGGGAGAAGATCTTGATCGTCCCGTCGTCCGTCCAGCCCTTTTGCTGCCAGTAGCCCTGGTAGTCGCCTGGGTAGACCTCGATCTCCGTGAGCCACTTCACGTTTTTGATCCCGTAGAGGCCCGGCACGATGAGCCGGAGCGGGAACCCGTGGGCCTTGGGGAGCTTTTCGCCGTTCATCAGATAGGCCAGCATCACGTCGTCCTGCATGGCGCGGGTGAAGGGGATGCTGTCGTGGTACCCGTCCACGCCGCGAAAGACCACGTCGCGCGCCAGTTCCTCGTCGGCCCCTACATCCTGCAACAGCTTTTTGAGCGAGATGCCGCGCCACTGGGCGTTGCCGAGGCTGTCGCCGCCGGGCAGGGTGTCGATGCACATGAGCGTGGAGACCTGGTCGAAGGAGTCTCGGTTCAGGATGTCGCGCCAGCCCAGCTTCATCGGCGTTTTGACCGCGCCGGTAACATGCACCTGCCACTGTTCGATGTTGACTTCGCGCGAGACGCTGACGGCCGAGTCCGCATAGTTGACGACGTAGAACTTGTCGTTGGGCGTGAAGTAGAGGGTTTCGCGCGGGGGCATGGCGAACATGCGCCCGAACATGCTGCCGACCGAGTCGCAGCCGGCGAGGCCGGATAGCAGGCCCAACCCGCTGGCTTTCAAGATGGTGCGGCGGCTGAGGATCATATGGCGCGGGGCCTCACAGTCGGTGCCGTCATTATCATACAGCCTCGCTGTTTCTGCAAGGGGGAGCCGGTCCGATGGCCTGGCTGCGGCCGACAGCTTGCCCTGTATTCGGTGTGGCCTGGACGCGTAGTCTCAAAATATACGTAGATAAATAATTTGCAAAAGGGCGCTTGACAATATTCCGGCTGCGCGTGTATAACGTCATCTGTTCTTCGACAGTCCTGCCGGTTTTATACCCTGCTTGACATCGCGAAAGTGATGGAGTAGAGTTAGCGGTCCTGGCGGACGTTTCTTGTTCGCGGGTTTCTTTGTTCTTTGACAACTGAATAGAGCGAATGAGTAAGGTGTATTGAAGTGGTGGCCCTTGGATCCAATTCCAAAACACCAAATGAGAGTTTGATCCTGGCTCAGAACGAACGCTGGCGGCGCGCTTAACACATGCAAGTCGAACGAGAAGGCGTAGCAATACGCTTGTACAGTGGCGAACGGGTGAGGAATACGTGGGTAACCTACCCTCGAGTGGGGAATAACCAGCCGAAAGGTTGGCTAATGCCGCGTACGCTTCCCGGTCTGCGGATCGGGAAGGAAAGCCGTACAGAGTGTGCGGCGCTCAAGGATGGGCTCACGTCCTATCAGCTTGTTGGTGAGGTAACGGCTCACCAAGGCTTCGACGGGTAGCTGGTCTGAGAGGACGATCAGCCACACTGGCACTGCGACACGGGCCAGACTCCTACGGGAGGCAGCAGTGAGGAATATTGCGCAATGGGCGAAAGCCTGACGCAGCGACGCCGCGTGGGGGATGAAGGTCTTCGGATTGTAAACCCCTTTCGGGAGGGAAGATGGAACGAGCAATCGTTCGGACGGTACCTCCAGAAGCAGCCACGGCTAACTTCGTGCCAGCAGCCGCGGTAATACGAAGGTGGCAAGCGTTGTTCGGATTTACTGGGCGTAAAGGGAGCGTAGGCGGTTTGGTAAGCCCTCCGGGAAATCTTCGGGCTTAACCCGGAAAGGTCGGAGGGGACTGCCTGGCTAGAGGACGGGAGAGGAGCGCGGAATTCCCGGTGTAGCGGTGAAATGCGTAGAGATCGGGAGGAAGGCCGGTGGCGAAGGCGGCGCTCTGGAACGTTCCTGACGCTGAGGCTCGAAAGCGTGGGGAGCAAACAGGATTAGATACCCTGGTAGTCCACGCCCTAAACGATGGACACTAAGTGTCGGCGGGTTACCGCCGGTGCCGCAGCTAACGCATTAAGTGTCCCGCCTGGGGAGTA
>JBJTAZ010000222.1:0-3038 GCA_046091085.1 Nitrospiraceae bacterium | reverse complement strand
GGGTCAGACACACCAGCGTCGCACGGGCAGCGGCGGATAAGGGCTCCCGCAAACGCCCGGCCGGGAGCAGCGCGTGCAAATCCTCCGGCGCCGAGGCATCCACGAGCAGCAGGTTCACATCGCGGTGTAGGGCCAAATGCTGAAACCCGTCGTCCAGAACAAGGCAGTCGAGGGGAAACCGGCTCAGCACCCACTGTCCCAATCGGTACCGGTCTGCCCCCACCGCCACCACCGAGCCGGGGCAGCGGGATGCGATCAAGTGAGGCTCATCCCCCGCGTCGGCAGGACCGGCCAGAATTCGCCTGCCGTCCGACACGAGCAGAAATTCCGCCCCGCTCCGCCGCTTATAGCCGCGACTCAGCACCCCCACCCTCAGGCCGCGCGCCAACAGCGATTGCACCAGCCAGATCACGACCGGCGTCTAGCCCGTGCCGCCGACGGTCAGATTGCCCACGCTGACCACCCTGCAGGGCAGCCGCCAGGTCGGAAACCAGCCGGCCGCATAGAACCAGGCTCTGACCCGCACGGCCAGACCGTAGAGGCGCGAGCAGAGTCGGAGCAACGCCCTGGACACCATCCGACCCGTCACCCTCCCCGTTCTCCCGGCAGAGGGGCCAAGGCCTCCTGGTGAACCAAGCCGGTTGAGGTGCCACGAACTCCCGCCTGTCTCGTCCCGACTTTCGCATCCAACACCAGGCCGATTTGCTCCACTGTGCGCTGGAGTGCCCCACGGTTCTCCTGCACCACCTGTTGCGCGGCGCGCCCGACCTCCTGCAATACAACCCGGTTCCTGAGCAGGTCGGCCATGGCCTGGGCCAAGGCTTGACCGTTCTGGACCGGCGGCAGCCCTTCGGCGCGGCTCAGTTGGTCCGCAATCTCGGCGCAGTGGTCCGTGAAGGGACCGAAGAACACCGGCTTGGCCCAAACCGCTGGCTCCAGGAGATTATGTCCGCCGACCGGAATCAAGGTCCCTCCCACGTAAGTCAGCACTGCTTCACGGTAAACCGATGCCAATTCCCCCCTCGTGTCCAGAATAAGCACGCGAGGGCCAGACAGATGGGGCGCGGCTGCAGACGTTCCCAACAGGCTCCGCCTCAGAGCGGGAAGTCCCCTGCCCTTGACCGAAGCTTCGACGGCTGCTGCCCGTTCGATATGCCGGGGGGCAAGCATGAGCACCAGCAAGGGAAACTCGCAAACCAACGTCCGATAGGCGGCAAGCAGCTCCTCCTCCTCGCCAGGATGCGTGCTGCCGGCCACGATCAATTCCTCGCCCGACGCCAATCCCAACAGAGCCCGAGAGAGGGCCCCGGCGCCATTGGCCTGTTCTGGTTGTGGCTGATCGAACTTGATGTTCCCCGTCCGCACCATCCGGTCCGGCCTGGCGCCCAGAGCCGTCATCCGCTCGACGTCCCGCTCCGATTGCATCAGGCACAGGGTCACGGAGCCCAACACCTGCCGCAAAAATGATGTAATCAACCGGTATCGGCCGAAAGAGCGAGAGGACAACCGGCCATTGACGAGGACGGCCGGGACTCCACTGCGGCCAAGTTGCCGGAGCAGATTCGGCCAGAGCTCGGTTTCGACAAACACGAACAGCGCAGGATTCAGATGCCGCACCACCTTGGCCACCACCCAGGGAAAGTCCAGCGGCGCATAGCAATGGTCTGCGACCCCGGCCAGGCGCTGCTCGACCGCCTCCCGTCCCGTCTCGGTGACGGTGGACACGAGGATGCGATAGGCGGGATAGCGCGCGTGCAAGGCCTTGACCACCGGCGCGACCGCCACCGCTTCACCCAACGAGACGGCATGGACCCAGAGCAACGGCCTGCCGTCCGGAACCCAGCCGGGCAGGACCAGTCCCAGCCGCTGGGCCAGCCCGAGCCGGCAGCGAGGCTTGTCCAGCAGCATCGCGAGGATCAGGGGAGAAGCCAGGAGCAGGAGCCCGTTATAGAGGACATACCACATATGTCTTCTCGTGAGGGGTGAGTCGGCGGCGTGAGGGGAAAGATGGTCGGCTTGTTAGCTTCTTCCGCCCGACGCCTTACGTTTCACGCCTCGCGTTGCACGTCTTCGTCCGCCTCAGCCGTCAGCCGGTTCAGCACCGATTCCAGCTCATGCCGCTTGGCTTCCATCTCGTCCGCCGACGCCCGCTCCGCCACGAGGATCGGTTCGCCCATCCGGAACAGTCCGCGTCCGAACGGGTATGGGACCAGGAAGCGATCCCAGCTCGAGAAGAGTTTTTTTTTGAGCAGCTGAAGGTGACCGGGATGATCGGCAGGCCCGTCGCTTTGGCCAGATGGATGACCCCCATTTGCGCCACCTGCCTGGGTCCCTTGGGCCCGTCCGGCGTGATGGCGAGATCGACCCCTGACCGGCCGAGCCGCACCAGCTCGCGCAGCGCCTCCGTCCCGCCCCTGGTCGTCGAGCCGCGGACGGCGCGGAGCCCGAAACGGGACACGATACGCTGGATCAGCTCCCCGTCCCGGTGGCGGCTGATCAGGATATAGATCTGCGAACCCCGATAGGCCAGCGGCATCATGAGCTGGCGGCTGTGCCAAAAGGCAAAAATGCAGTGCCTCCCCTGCGCGTGGAGCGCCAGCATGGGCTCGGCCCCTTCGGTCCCGATCGTCAGGGAGCGCCCCAGCAGCCGGACGAGCCACGCGCCAATGGGCGGCAGCAGGTGCAATTTCAGCCAATTCACGAAGGTCTTCATGAGGCCACATCCTGAAATTGGATCGCGTGCAGCCGCTTGTACAGCCCACCCTGCCGGAGCAGTTCTTCATGCGAGCCGGCCTCCACGATACGGCCCCGCTCCAGCACCACGATCCGGTCGGCGTTGTACACCGTCGCCAACCGGTGTGCGATCACCAGGGTCGTGCGGTTCTTCATCAAGTTGGCCATGGCCAATTGCACGATCCGTTCGGACTCGGAATCCAGCGAGGAGGTGGCCTCATCCAGACTCAACAGCGGTGGGTCGCGGAGACTCGCCCGCGCGATAGCCAACCGCTGCCGCGGACCACCCGAGAGCGTGACACCGT
>JBJTAZ010000221.1:0-4236 GCA_046091085.1 Nitrospiraceae bacterium | reverse complement strand
GACCGGATCGCGCACCAACAGGAACATTGTCTGGAGGTTCAATTGCCGTTCCTACGGTCTCTCCGGCCGGATGTGCGGATCGTCCCGATTCTGCTCGGCCACGTGCCGGACCGAACCTATGCGAACCTGGGCCGGTGCCTGGGCGAGGTCCTGCGCGAGGCGGCGGAGCGCGAAGACCAGTCCGCCCGGCCCTTGCTTGTCGCCAGCACCGACCTAACCCACTATGAATCCGATGCCGTTGCCAGGGTCAAAGACCGGCACGCCATCGAGGCCATCCGAAACCTGGACCCGGAGGGATTGGGCACGGCCGTGCGGACGCACCGCATCAGCATGTGCGGCTATGGCGCCACGGTCACCATGCTCCACGCCGCGCGCGTCGTGGGAGCCAGCAGCGCTTCTCTCGTGCATTACGCCACCTCCGGCGATATCACCGGCGACCTTGCTTCCGTCGTCGGCTACGCCGGGCTCGTCATTACCTGAAATTGCCCATTCTCCCGCAACGCCAAGAGTCGCGAGAAGCGTTTGACAGGGCGGCGGGACGATGGTAAGTACATGCATCCGAATTCCTGATCAGCCTTAGCGTGAAGGAGAGACCCGATGTTCAGAGCGTTCGGCAGCCCAGCGGCCGTCAGCAGTCTTCCCGCTTGGAATCTTCTGTTCGCCCGCGAGCCGGAGCCGGACCTGGAGTTGGATGAACCCATCGCAGATCCCGACACGGCCGATGACGTGGGCGGCGGCGGAGACGCTCCGCAGGGATCGGGGGATGACAAACGGCAGAAGATGATCAAGCTCGCGTTGTTGGCCGTCGTGGCCGGAGCCGGACTCTACGTCGCGATGGACCCCAGCATTTTGAGGGGCCCCGCCGAAGCGCCGCCGCCCGCTCCCGCACCGGCCCCGCCCAAGGCCGTACCGGCTCCCGCCGCGGCAAAGCCGGTCGCGCCGCCGACGCCGATGGCGCAAGCGCCGGCACCGCAGATGACGCCGGCCCAGCCCAATCCCCCCATGCCGGCTGTCGCCTCGGCTCCGGCCCCAGCAATGACCCCAACACCCATGACTCCTCCAGCTATGCCGAAGTCGGCCCCAACGTCGGGATCATCCCTCTCGCCCCAGTTTAGCGAAGGGCAGCAAGTCGTGATCCTGGCTGATCCGGCCAAGCCTGGAGGGCCCGTCGCCCTTATGACCGACGCAGGCGGCAGCCGTACGGGCCCGACCATCGCCCCCAATAGCCTCGCCATGGTGCAGGATGGGGAATTGCGGAATGCCGGCTGGGTCTACGCCATCCGCACGGCGCAAGGCGTCACCGGCTGGATCTCCGAAAAACAACTGCAGGCCAAACCGTAACTCGAACGCCTGCCCGCACCACCGGCCCGCCCCATCCGCCGCGACTCCGTTCCACGGGACGCCCATGCTATAATGCCGCCCGCTGCGGCGCTTCGGCAATGCGTCAAGCCTGCGCGGGCTGTCCGCCGGGACTGTTCGACGTTCCACCCTGCGATCATGAGAGACGCGAGCATGTTGCGAGCAATCGTTTTCGACTTCGACGGAGTGGTGGCCGACAACGAACCCATTCACTTCATGATGTTTCGCCAAGTGCTGGCGGGCATCGGCCTCCCCCTTACGGAAGCCGATTACTACGCCAAGTACCTGGGCTTCGACGACAAGGGCTGTTTCGCCGCAGTCCTGGCCGCGCATGGCCGCCCCGCACCTCAGGAATTGATCCAGGACCTCGTCGCCCGAAAAGCCGACGCCTACCTGACCTACATCCGGGAGCATTTGGTGATTTTCCCCGGCGTGCGCGAACTGGTGCGCGAGGCGGCCACGCAGCACCGGCTGGCCATCGCGTCCGGCGCGCTCCGGCATGAAATCGAATACATCCTCGAACAAGCCGGCATCCGGAAGGAGTTCGAACACATCACCAGCTCGGAGGACGTCCGGCAGGGCAAGCCGGACCCGGAAGGCTTCCTCCACGCCCTGGCCGCTTTGAACCGGAGATCCCAGCCGGGACAACCGCCGTTGGCCGCCGCAGACTGTTTGGTGATCGAAGACTCCATTCCCGGCATCCAAGCCGGCCATGCGGCAGGCATGAAAGTCCTGGCCGTAGTGAACACGCACCGGGTGGAGGACCTGCGGGACGCGGACGCCATCACCCATTCCCTCGCAGACGTGAACCTCAACGAACTCGAGGGCCGTTTGTGGAAACGCGGAACCTGACGTGAGAATCTGCTCCCTCTTGCCCGGCGCAACCGAAGTCGTGGCCGCCCTCGGCCTCGCCGACCAGGTCGTCGGCGTCAGCCACGAGTGCGACTACCCGCCGGCCATGCAGAACAAACCGGTTATGATCACGCCAGCCATTGACGCCGAACGATCCGACAGCGGCGAGATCGACCGGCAGGTGCGGGACACCCTGTCATCGGGGAAACGGCTCTATGCTCTCGACGAACGGCGCTTCGCCGAGGCGAACCCGGACCTCGTCATCACCCAAGACCTGTGCCAGGTCTGCGCCGTCACGCCGGATCAACTGGGCCACGCCCTGCAACAACTCTCCCGGCAGCCTCGCCTTCTCACACTGAACCCCACCAGCCTCACCGATGTCATCCGTGACGTGGAGCGAATCGGCACGGCCGCCGGACAGGCGAAACAGGGCGCCGCGTTTGCCGCATCCCTGCAAGCGCGCTTACACGCTATCCGCACGCGGGTGTCCGCCGCCAAGACCGGGCCGAAGGTCGTGTGCGTGGCGTGGCTCGATCCCCTCTACCTGGGCGGCCATTGGGTGCCGGAGATGGTGGACTGGGCGGGAGGCAAGGACCTGCTCGGCACGGCCGGCGCGCCATCCCGCACCGTGACCTGGGAACAGGTGCGGGCGACCCAGCCGGACGTTCTGGTGGTCATGGCCTGCGGCTTCTCCGTCGCGCGGGCCTTGCGCGAACTGGAGGCCAAGCCCCCGCACGTTCGATGGCCGGGCTGGCAGGACCTGCCGGCTGTTCGGCAAAACCAGGTCTACTTCGTGGATGCCGCCTCCTATTTCAGCCGGCCCGGTCCCCGCCTCGTGGATGGGGTCGCCATCCTTGCCGCGCTCCTGCATCCCACGCTGTTTTCGAACAGCGAGCACCCGACACCGGCGCAGGCCCACCGACTCGATCAACCGGCGCCACACAGGACTTAACGACCGCATGCCCCCATCACACACGCAGGCTGACGCCCAGGCCTACTGCACGGCCCTCACCAAACGGAGCGGGAGCAATTTCTATTACTCCTTCTTCTTCCTGCCCCAAGCGCGGCGGGACGCCATGTACACGGTCTACGCCTTCTGCCGCGAGGTGGACAATGCCGTGGACGACGCGCCGGCGGGCAGCGATCCGAAGACAGCCATCGCCCACTGGCGGGACCAACTGGCCGCCGCCTATCGCGGCACCCCCACCCATCCGGTCGCCATCAGCCTGGCGCACCATGCGCGAGCCTTGGGCATCCCCAAAGAACACTTCGACGAACTGATCACCGGCATGGAGATGGACCTGACGACGCTGCGCTACGCAACCTTCGAGGAACTGTCGCAGTACTGCTATCGGGCGGCATCCGTGGTGGGACTCATCTGCTTGCACGTCTTCGGCACCAGCTCACCGCTGGCGCGCGATTATGCGATCAATCTTGGCATGGCCTTTCAGCTCACCAACATTCTGCGCGACCTGGGCACCGACGCGGACCGGGGCCGCATCTACCTGCCGCAGGACGAGCTCGCGCGATTCGGCTATCGGGAAGACGAGATGCTGGCCAGGACCTATTCGCCGGCGTTCCGCACGCTCATGCAGTTTCAAACCGAACGGGCTCAGAACTACTACGACAAAGCCAGCCAGGCCATCCGGCAGATGCCGAAATCCGACCGCCTTGCCCTCACGCCGGCGGAAATCATGCGCGGCGTCTATGGCCGCATCTTGGACCGGATTGTGAACAACGACTATCGTGTCTTCGGTACCCGCATTACCGTGTCACCCGCCCATCGCCTCGCCCTCGCCGCCGGCATCTGGCTCCGCAGCCGGTTGGGCTCGGTCTAGTCGGCTACGATCAATGCTTCGTCACAGATCGAACGACTAGAAGCGCCTGCGCGCCGTGTGCTCCGGAAAAGTTGCCCTCGGCCGTCACGCGATCGCCGTTTCGGAGAATGATGAGCTTCACTCCCGGCGCGCAAACCGTCGTATAGTTCGCCTTGACTGCGCCAGTGTCGTCTGCAACCAGAAAGTG
>JBJTAZ010000220.1:0-7441 GCA_046091085.1 Nitrospiraceae bacterium | reverse complement strand
GATACGAGGCTTGGTCGAAGAAGACCTCCTGCCCTTTATCGAAACCATCACCGTAACTCCCTCGGCCGTTCCCAAGCTGCGGGACCCGGACGATGCCAAGTTCATCGCCTGCGCAACGACCGCCGGGGTGCGCTGGCTTGTCAGCGGGGACGACGATCTCCTCAGCCTGCGCCGCATCGAATCGGTCGAGATCGTCTCCGTCAATACGTTCCTCCAACACCTCACGCGCAAAGCGTAGAGAGCCGGCTGACGAGAACCGACGGGACAAGCCCGTCGCCTGCACGCTTTTGCCACCGGTGAACACCTCAGCCCCTGCGTCATGTGTGGCCAAGGAACCGTGGGCGGTCCCGGACGGAAACCATCTTCACCAAATCCCGGATGGAGAGCAGGCCGACGACCTTGCCAGACTCTTCCAGTCATCCGATCCGACGCGACAACCCGAGATCATGTTCAATTCATCCCACAGCTGCACCGCCTGCCATCAGCAGTGAGATCCCAGCCCATCGGCCATGAGGCTTGACGAGGAGACAGCGGCCTGCTACATGGAAACCCGTTGATCTGACCCTTTACGGCGGAGGACCCATGCCGACCGACGACATTACACAGGCCGTCAGCGAACGCTATGCCAGGGCCGCTGCAACGGGCGAGCAGATGTGCTGCCCGACCGGCTACGATTTCACGGACTTGCAATCGTTCGTCCCGGAAGAAGTGCTGAAGATTTCCTACGGCTGCGGCACGCCGGCCGGCCTGAATACCGTGAAGCCGGGCGAAACCGTGCTCGACATCGGGTCCGGCGGCGGGATCGACTGCTTCGAAGCCTCCCGGCGCGTCGGCCCGACGGGACGGGTGATCGGGCTGGATATGACCGACACGATGCTGGCCATCGCCCGCCGCAATGCCCCGATCGTCGCCGCCAACCTGGGTTATGCCGCGACCAACGTGGAGTTTCGCAAGGGCATGGACGAATCCATGCCGGTGGACGACGGCACCATCGACCTGATCATCTCCAATTGCGTCATCAACCTCGCGCCGGACAAGCGCAAGGTCTTTCGCGAGATGTACCGGATTTTGAAGCCTGGCGGGCGCTTCACGATTTCGGACATCGTGGCCGACCAGACCGTCCCGCAGTACTTGATCCACGACCAGGAAAAATGGGGCGATTGCCTCTCCGGCGCCTTGCCGGTCGGCGACTATGTCAACGGCATGGTGGAGGCGGGCTTCCTGGGCATTCACCAGGTCACGTTCGTGCCTTGGCGGGTCATTGACGGCATTCACTTCCTCTCGATCACCTTGACCGGCTACAAGTTCCAGGAGGCAGGCGAGCCTCACGGCGAGCAGTTCGCCACGTTGCGCGGACCCTTCAGCCGGGCGGTGGACGAACTGGGGCAGGTGTACCAACGCGGCGTGGCGCAAGCGGTCACGGCGCGGACGGCGCACCTGCTGACGACGCAGCCGTTCGAGGGCCTGTTTCTGCTGTCCGAGGCGCCGGTTGCGCTGACGCCATCCGACGCGCGCATCACCGCCGTCCTACCGGCCCAGACCCCCTGCGTGTGGGCAGGTCACTTTGCCCTGTTCACCGGCCCGTTCCTGGAAGTCTGCGACGACGATGCGCACCGCTATCATCGGGGCCAGCCGTTGGAGATTTGTTCCAAGACCTTGCAGGTGCTCCAGCACCCGGCCTACGCCGGGCACTTCGCCGTCATCAACCGGGCCCAATCCGCCGTCAGCGGCGCCGAGGTGCCCTGCGCGCCAGGCGGGAGTTGCTGTTAAGCCACTCCCAAGGAGTGTCATGGGTCTCAGCCTTCTCGCCCGACACAGTCAGCTGGCCACAGCGGCCGAACAGCTCCGCATCCTCGCCGACACCGATGCCTGCCCGCCGTTCGACGCGCGCCTGGGCCAAGCCGGCCTGGCTCCCCTGCACGCCACCGGCATCACCGTCTTTCAGATCAACGTGGGCAAGCTCTGCAACCAGACCTGCCGCCATTGCCACGTGGATGCGGGACCGGATCGACGGGAAATCATGTCGCGCGAGACGGCGGAGCTGTGCATCAACGCCCTGGCGCAGACGGACATTCCGACCCTGGACATCACCGGCGGCGCGCCGGAACTCAATCCGCATTTTCGTTGGCTGGTGGAGCGAGCGACCGAGCTGGGCCGCCACGTGATGGACCGTTGCAACCTGAGCATCCTGCTGCTGCCCTCTCAGGCCGACTTGGCCGAATTCCTCGCCACGCACCGGGTCGAAGTCGTCGCCTCCCTGCCCTCTTACCACCCCTCGCAGACCGACGCACAGCGGGGCGAGGGGGTTTTCGAGAAATCCGTTCAGGCCCTGCAACTGTTGAACCGACTGGGCTATGGGGTCGAGGGAAGCGGCTTGGCGCTGAATCTGGTCTATAACCCGGTCGGAGCATTTTTACCGCCGAAGCAGGAGGCGGTGGAAGCCCAGTTCAAACGGGAACTGCAGCGCCGCCACGGCATCGTCTTCAACCGGCTTTACACGATTACCAACATGCCGATCAGCCGCTTCCTCGAATTCCTGATCGACAGCGGCAATTACGAGGGCTACATGGAACGGCTGGCCAACGCCTTCAACCCGACGGCGGCGAGCGGCGTCATGTGCCGCTACACGCTCTCGGTCGGCTGGGACGGGACGCTCTACGACTGCGATTTCAACCAGATGCTGGACCTGCCGGTGACGCAGGGCGCACCGCAGCACATCCGCGACTTCGATGCCGCGCGGCTGCATCGCCGCCGGATCGCGACCGGCAACCATTGCTACGGCTGCACGGCCGGGAGCGGCTCCACTTGTGGGGGGGCCGTTACATGACGCGTGCGCGAAAATCGCTCGGCATTTGATTAGTTGCCCCTGCTTCGTGGACTCTGCTATGGTAGCTCGTCCTTCCTGATTCCCTGAACCCAACGAGGCACGATTCATGGTGTGGGATCCCAAAGACCCCTGGGGCAAGAAGCAAGACCCGGTGGACGACCTGCTGCGGCAGGCGAAGGAAAAGCTCGGCCCCGGGCTCCCGATCAAGGGCCTCAGTCCTCTCATCCTGGCGGCCGCCGCCGTCTTCCTGGTCTGGCAGGGCACCTACATCGTGGCCCCGGATGAAGAAGGGGTCGTCAAACGCTTCGGCGACATCGTCCGGAGCGAAGGCCCTGGCCCGCACATGAAAATTCCCCTGATCGAAACGGTCGAGCGCCCCAAGGTGGAAAAACTGCACCGGCTGGAGATCGGGTTCCGCACGGACCGACAGGGCCGCCAGCAAATGATCCCCAAGGAAGCGCTGATGCTGACGGGCGACGAAAACATCCTAGGGGTGGAGTTCATCGTTCAGTACAAGATCAGCAATGCCAAGGATTACCTGTTCCGCGTGGACGAAATCGAAGAGACGATCCAGAAGGCTGCCGAGGCCGCCATGCGCGAGGTGATCGGCAAGAGCAAGATCGACGAAGCCCTCACCAGCGGCAAGGCGCAGATCCAGCAGGACACCCAGACGTTGCTCCAGGGCATCCTCGACCAGTACCAGGCCGGGGTGCAGATCGCCGCCGTGCAATTGCAGGACGTGGACCCGCCCGAGGCGGTGGTGGCCGCGTTCAAAGACGTGGCCAGCGCCAAGGAGGACCGGGAAAAGCTCATCAACCAGTCCCAGGGTTACCGCAACGACATCATTCCCAAGGCCAAGGGCGAGGCGGCCCAGATCGTCAACCAGGCGAAGGGCTATGCCCAGGCCCGCATCACCCGCGCGGAAGGCGAAGCCAACCGGTTCACCAAAACGCTGAAAGAATACGTGCAGGCCAAGGACATCATCAGCAAGCGGATCTACATCGAAACGATGGAAGACATCATGCCGGGGGTGGAGAAGATCATTCTCGACGGGAAGGCAGGGGACCGGATGCTCCCCTACCTGCCTTTGGACAAGAGCCATAAGCCGCCTAAGGCGGCGCAGGCGGAAGAGAAGAAGCCATGAGCCGACAGAATATGATCATCGGCGTGATCGGCGTGGTCCTGCTGCTGTTCGTGCTGGGCGCCTCCCCGGTCTTCATCGTGGACATTACCCAGACCGCGATCGTGGTCCAGCTCGGCAAGCCGGTGCGGAACATCACAACGCCGGGCCTGGAGTTCAAGGTGCCCTTCATTCAGGAAGTCACCTACTTCGACAAGCGGCTGCTGGACTATGATTCGTCCGCCCAGGAAGTCATCACGCAGGACAAGAAGACAATCCTGATCGACAACTTCGCCAAGTGGCGGATCACCGATCCCTTGAAGGTCTATCAAGCGTTTCAGACCCAGCGCGGGGCCTTGCGGCGGCTGGACGACATCATCTATTCCGAGCTGCGGGTCGAGGTCGGGCGGCACGATCTCTCCGACATCGTGTCCCAGACCCGCTCCGAGGTAATGGCGATCGTGACCAAGCGGGCCAACGAGAAGGCGGCGGCCTACGGGATCGAGATTCAGGACGTGCGGATCAAGCGGGCTGACCTGCCCGAACAGAACGAAAAGGCGGTCTTCGCCCGCATGCAGGCCGAGCGGGAGCGGCAGGCCAAGCAGTATCGGGCTGAGGGAGCCGAGGAGGCGCAAAAGATCCGGTCCGAGGCGGAAAAGGACAGGGAAATCATCCTGGCCGGCGCCTACAAAACCTCCGAGGAGCTGCGCGGCGAGGGGGACGCCAAAGCGTTCAAACTCTACGCCTCGGCTTACCGGCAGGATCCCAAGTTCTTCGAGTTCACCCGCACGATGGAAGCCTATAAGAAGAGCTTCAAAGAGAACTCCACCATCGTCATGAGCCCCGACTCGGAGTTCTTCAAGTATCTCAAGCAGCGCTAGCTCTGAAAGTTTTGAGTTGTGAGTGCTGAGTTTTGAGTCAGCGGCCCTTTAACTCCTCACTCAAAACTTAACACTCAACACTGCCTCACGACAATCCGACGATCTCTCCCGTATCAGGGTCCAGATCCATCCGCTCGCCGGCTGGCCTTTTCGGCAATCCCGGCATCAGTTGCATCCCCGAACAGACCGCCGTCAGGAAACCGGCCCCGGCCAGGATGCGCAGCTCTTTGATCGGCAGGGTAAATCCGGTCGGACGGCCCTTCAGCGTCGGATCGTGAGACAGGGATAGGGGCGTCTTGGCCATACAGACCGGGAACGCCCCAAAGCCCAATCGCACCGCCTGCCGAATCCCCGCCTCCGCCTTTTCGTCATAGGAGACCCCTGCCGCCCCGTAGAGGCGCTTGGCCACCGTTTCAATTTTCTGTTTGATCGACGCCTCATCCGGATAGAGGGGCGTATAGATGGATGGAACCTCGCAAGCCGCTTCGACCGCCTTGGCCAGCTCCAGCGCTCCCTGCCCTCCTTCGGCAAAGTGGGTGGAGACCGCCGCGCCCACCGCGCCGGCTGAGAGGGCCCAGTCCCGCACATAGTGCAACTCATCCACCGGATCGTCCTTGAACGCGTTGATGGCCACCACAGCCGGAATTCCGAAAGCCCGAACATTGGCCAGATGTTGTTCCAAGTTAGCCAGCCCCCTGGTCAAGGCCTCCCGATTCGGACCGGTCAGCCCCGGAGGCAACGGCGCACCCGATTTGACCGCCCCCCCACCACCATGGAGCTTCAAAGCCCGCAACGTCGCCACCACTACCGCCGCATCGGGGCGCAGCCCGGACGTGCGGCACTTGATGTTGAAGAATTTTTCCGCGCCCAGATCACTCCCGAATCCCGCCTCGGTCACCACCTACTCGGCGGTCCGCAACGCCAGCCGGTCGGCCAGGATCGAGCAGTTCCCGTGAGCAATGTTTCCAAACGGGCCCGTGTGAACCAAGGCCGGGGTCCCCTCGATGGTCTGGACGAGATTGGGGCAGAGCGCGTCTTTGAGCAGCACCGCCATGGCTCCCGCACAGTGGAGATCCTCGGCGGTGACCGGCTCATCTTTTTCGGTGAATCCCACCAGCATGCGCCCCAGACGCCGTCGGAGGTCCTTCGCATCCGACGCCAGGGCCAGGATTGCCATGACTTCAGAGGCTTCGGTCAGCACGAACTCGCTGGCCCGTCCGGGAGCGCCATCCGCCCCATCCAGATGGATCTGGCGCAACGCCCGATCGCTGATCCCCATGGCCCTCGGCCAGGAGATCCGAGCTTGATCGAGATGCAGTACGTTGCCGTGGAACAGGTGATTGTCGAGGACGGCGGAGAGGAGGTTATGGGCGGCGGATGCGGCATGGGCATCGCCGGTGAAGTGCAGGTTGATGTCCTCCATCGGCAGGACTTGCGCCAGCCCCCCGCCGGTTCCGCCCCCTTTGATGCCAAACACCGGACCGAGCGACGGCTGCCTGAGGGTGACCACCGTCCGGCGACCAAGCTGGGAAAGCCCCATCGCCAGACCGATCGAGGTGGTGGTCTTCCCCTCGCCCAACGGAGTCGGATTGATGGCGGTGACGAGGACGTACCGGCCAGACGGGCTGTTGGCCAATCGGTTAAGAGCCGCGAGGGATACCTTGGCCTTCCAGGGGCCATAGAGGATCAATTCCCCAGGCTGGAGGCCCAGCATCTCCCCAATCTGTGCGATGGGACGAGGGGACGGGGAATGGGCGATCTCACGGTTGGTCACGCGTCACCTGCCAGAACTGGACGATTGCTTAGACGGCCGACAGGATGGAGAGCGAACAGGCGGCGGGGAAAGGGACTCGAGTCTATTCCAGGATATAGCGTTGCGGGTTGACGGGCCGTTCATTCACTTTGATCATGTAATGCAAATGCGGGCCGGTGGACAGACCGGTGTTGCCGTCCAGGCCGATCAAGTCCCCCCGCTTCACTTTTTGCCCCTGCTTGACCATCGCCTTGGCCAGATGTCCGTACTGGGTCTCAAGCCCAAACCCATGCTCGATCGCGACCATATTCCCCATCTTGGCATCGAAGCCGACCGCCGTTATCAGGCCGCCAGCCGGAGCATGAACCGGCGCATTCGGCGGGGCACCGATATCCAATCCGTCGTGCACGGCTGGCAGTCCGGTAAAGGGGGCAATCCTCTGTCCAAATCCCGATGTCACCCAGCCTTTGACCGGCCAGACGGAAGGAGTCGAGCCCCAACGGGTCCAACGTTCCTTGGCTGCTTCCGTCAATTCTTCCAATGACCGCTCCTGGGACACCGCCTCGCGCTGTAGCCAGTCGATTTTCTTTCGGACTTTTGTCGCTAACTCCTGCTCCCACAATTGGTTTTCCTCGGAAAGCTTGAACGTCTGCGTTGCCAGCAGCGTGAAGATGCCGGACGTATCCAGCAAGTTGCCGGCGACGGATACGCCGGTACCGAGACGGATGCCCTCGGGCGTCGAATTGAACGTATTGCCCGAGGGCATCCGTCTCGGTACCGGCGTATCCGTCGCCGGCAACTTGCTGGATACGTCCGGCATCTTCACGCTGCTGGCAACGCAGACGTTCAATCTTTCCGCA
>JBJTAZ010000219.1:0-7241 GCA_046091085.1 Nitrospiraceae bacterium | reverse complement strand
GTACACGGTCAGGGATGACATGGCTCCGGTCCCTGCCCGGCCTTCATCATGCGAGCTGCCGCCGGTTTCCAGGTGCATCTTGCGTCCGGGGATATCGATGGCGAGCACACGACCATAGACCGTCTCGGGTTGCGAGAGCCGTTCCAGGAACGCGCTCTTGTCGAAGGAGCTAGTCCGGGTAGAGTTGCCGGACACGTCGCCCACGCCTGCACCGACACCGAAGCCGGACCCAGACGATGATTGTGGCAACCGCTCCTGAGCCACTGCGACACTAACGGAGCCGGCCAACAAAATCGCAGCTCCTAGTGCTAAGACGTTACGCATGTGCTGCCTCCTTGTGAGTTAGACTATGAATGATGAACGAGAAAACCGATGTAACGTACTCTGTTCATTAACGCATCTAGTGCGAGACAGGCGCGGATATTAGGATATTCCCTCCCGTCTGTCAAGAGGGAATTTCCGGTGGTTGTGGCAAGCCGCCGCTCGCGCCACTACCTGGTGTGGTCGGGTCGTTATGAGAGCCCGCGAGCCTTATTGAGTGCAGCTTGAGGTGTTGAACTCGACATTTTGAGGGACGCTAGTGACCAAAATGGTGCCCGGAGGGAGGATCGAACTCCCACTCTCTTGCGAGAACGAGATTTTGAGTCTCGCGCGTCTGCCAGTTCCGCCATCCGGGCCATCAAAATATGCGCATTTCTTTAGCATGATGCCGGCGGGCCGTCAACGGGGCACACCCCTTTTCTTTCGCGCATCATGGGTGATAGAATATTTTTTATTAACGTGTTGTAGGCTGGAGGCCGTCGTTATGCGATGACTCCACATGCGATGACTCCACTGACGTTAGGTTAAGGAGGATGTGCTGATGGCTGTTGTGCAATGCGTCAAATGTGCCAAAGAAGGCGAGGTTATTACCGATACACTCTTCATGGGGAAACTCGAAGCGGAAATCAAAGTCAAAGTATGCAAAGACTGTTGGAAGCAGTGGGAAGGCATGAGGGTCATGGTCATCAACGAGTACCAGGTCAATCTGGGCGAGGAGAGCGGGCGAGAACTCGTGAAGAAGCAAATGCGCGCCTTTCTCAATCTTGGCGAAGCGGTGGATACCAGCAAGCTGCAACAGAATTTCAAACCCCAGGCGTAGCCATCCGGTCGGCTCCACGCTGTTCCCTATCACGTCTTGGCTGGGAGTCAGCCTGCCAGGTAACAGGTAACGCGTTGTCACGTCCATGTCCTCACGCGGTGTCCTGACCCAGTGAGAACTGGTCTGGACACCGCTCCGGATGGGTGGACTCGTTGACTCCGTCACGGTGGAAGAAGCCATTAATTTTACCGACCGGCGATGGAGGATTCTCTCAAGACTGGCGAGGGGTTTCATTGACAAGTGTCACCGCCGGATGGTATAGAAGTTCGGTTGTGCCCGAGGACAGACGCTGATGATTACACAAATGAAAGTCCGCGGGTTGACGTTCGATCCCTACAGCAATACCTTTGTGGTTATTCTGCGGGACGAACACAACGTGGACATGTTACCCATTTGGGTGGGAAAGTCCGAGGCCAGCGCGATCAGTTTTGCGCTGGAGGGGGTGGCGGCACCGCGGCCCATGACCCACGATCTGATGAAGGCGGTGCTGGACGCGGTTGACGCCAAGGTCATTAGCGTCGTTGTCACGGATCTGAAGGACAACACCTATTACGCGAAAGTCCATCTGATGAGCGAAGACTCGGAATACTCCATCGACGCTAGGCCCAGCGATGCCATCGCGCTGGCCCTGCGAGCCGATGCTCCCATATTTGCGAAGGAAGACGTGATTCGCCGGCAGGCGTCCGAAGAACTGGGGCAGTGGTTGGAGAACCTCAAACCTGAAGATTTTGGAAAGTCCGAATCCTGAGCGACTAGTCCGAAGTGACGTTCGACCGCCCGCTTTCCCGCGGGCCTTGCGAATTCTCGACAAGGATGACGATGGCAACCGACGACGAGATAGACGCAGCTGAGTTGGTTCGGTTGTCGGTGCACGGGGTGTTGCCGGACCAGAACACCGATACGCATATCGTCATTCTGCGGGATGAGCAGCATGACGAGGTGCTCCCGATTTGGGTCGGCGCGGCTGAAGGCACTGCAATCAAGATGGCGCTGGATGGAACGGTCCCGGCTCGACCGATGAGCCATGATCTGATTCGAAGCTTTACGGAACATCTGAACGTCAAGGTGACTAGGGCGGTGATCAACGACGTCAAGAGCAACACCTATTATGCCAAGGTCCACCTTGCTACTCCGGAGGGTGAGCAAACGGTAGATTCGCGGCCGAGCGATGCGATCGCCCTTGCGCTCCGAACCAACAGCCCGATCTTTGTGACACAGGAGGTTTTGAGGCAACGGGGTGGCACGAATCTGGATGCGTGGCTGGAGCGCTTTGGAACCAAGAATCTCGGCAAGTAACACGCAATTCGTTTTCGGTGATTGGAATCGACAAGGAAGGATGGAAGAGGATCATGGGAACCTATCTTGAAAAACCGGCGGACGTCGTGCGCAAGTGGTATTTGGTGGATGCCAATGGCAAGACGCTCGGCCGACTGGCGGCTCGCATCGCCACCGTGCTGCGTGGCAAGCACAAGCCGACGTTTACACCCCATGTGGATACGGGAGATCATGTGGTGGTGATCAACGCGGGCAAGGTGCACCTGACGGGTGACAAGATGCGCACCAAGCTGTACATTCACCATACGGGCTATCCGGGCGGGCTCAAAACCACCGCTGCCGAGCACCTGCACGCTAAGAATCCCACGGAACTGCTGGCCCGGGCCATCAAGGGGATGCTCCCGAAGAACACGCTGGGGAAGCAAATGGCCAGAAAACTGAAAGTCTATCCGGGGGCGGAGCACCCGCACCATGCGCAGCGCCCCGAAGTGATGGCGCTTTAACCTGATATCCAGAAGGGACTGAAGGAGGCATCGTCGAATGGCCGCAACACAGTATGCAACCGGAAAGCGTAAGTATGCGATCGCCAGGGCCTGGGTGTCCGCCGGCAACGGCGCCATCGTTGTGAACACCAGACCGCTGGAGCAGTATTTCCCTAGGCCATCCTTGCAGAGCCTGATCCAATTCCCGCTGGAGATCACCGGTCTGGCCGGCAAGTGCGACGTGAAGGCTACGCTTTGTGGCGGCGGCACGACCGGCCAAGCCGGCGCGTTGCGCCATGCCATCGCCAAAGCGTTGGTCACCATGGATCCGGCGCTGCGGGAGCCCCTCAAGAAGGAAGGTCTGCTGACGCGCGATTCGCGCGTCAAGGAACGGAAGAAGTACGGCCAGAAGGGAGCCAGGAAGCGGTTCCAATTCTCCAAGCGGTAAGGCATCGCGAGTTGTCCGGTACAAGGGAAGGCCGCGAGGCCTTCCCTTTTTTCTGTCCATCGCAGATAGATAAGGAAATGAGAACGTGGGCGTGACCGATACAGTCACGGTAGCCGTCGCGGGAGCGAGCGGCTATACAGGCGGCGAGTTATTGCGCCTCCTGCTCGGGCACCCGCGCGTGAAGATTGCGGCGGTCACATCGGAAAAATCGGCCGGCAGTCCCGTCTCCGCCTCCTTCCCCCACTTGGCCTCTGTTCTGCCCTTGTCCTTCGAGGCTTTGGCACCGGAGGAGATCGCCAAGCGCGCCGACGTGATTTTTCTGGCCCTCCCCCACACCAAATCGCTGGGGCCGGCAGCCCTGTGCCTGGCGGCAGGCAAACGCGTGGTGGATCTGAGCGCCGACTACCGATTGAAAGATCCGGCGCTCTATGAAACGTGGTATCAGACGCCGCATCTTCACCCCGCCCTTTTGAAGGGGGCAGTCTATGGCCTGCCCGAGTTGCATCGGGAGGCGATCAAGAGCGCACGCCTCATCGCTTCGCCCGGCTGTTACCCGACCGCGGCGATCTTGCAGTTGGCGCCCCTGGCCGCCGAGGGGCTGATCGTGCCGGACACGCTAGTCATCGATGCCAAGTCGGGGGTCTCCGGCGCAGGACGAAGCCCTGCACTCGCCTATCATTTTCCAGAAGCCCATGAGTCTCTGGAAGCATATAAGGTCGGCCAGCACCGCCATATCCCGGAGATCGAGCAGGAATTGGGCTTGCTAAGCCGCCGGTCGGCAGCCAAGACAGAGACACTGCGCGTTGCCTTCACGCCTCACCTGGTGCCCATGAACCGCGGCATTCTCAGTACGGCCTATTGCCGGCTACGGGAGCCGTTGGGGCAGGAGGACCTGCGGGCCTTGTATTCTGCCTTTTATCAGGACGAGTCATTCATTCGCCTCCAGAGCGGGAACGCATCGGCGAATCCCCGCCATGTCCGCGGGTCGAATTTCTGCGACCTGTCGGTCTTCGCCGATTCGCGATCGGGTTGGGTGGTGACCGTGTCCGCCCTGGACAATCTCGTCAAGGGGGCGGCGGGCCAGGCGATTCAGGCCATGAATCTGATGCTAGGTTTTCCCGAAGACATGGGCCTCCGTTCGCCGGGAGTCTTCCCGTGATCGGACCTTCTACCCGCCCATGCCAGATACTCAGTTAACGAGATGGCGATGGCGATGCACAAGATCTCTGGCGGGATCACCGCGCCGCGCGGATTTCTCGCCGCCGGCCTCCATGCCGGCATCAAGAAGCCGCTGGTTTTGGATTTGGCGCTGGTCCTATCCGAACAGCCGGGATCGGTTGCCGGACTGTTCACGACCAACCAAGTCGCCGCCGCGCCGGTTCTGGTGGACCGCCTTCATCTGAAGCAAGGGCACGGCATGGGCTGTGCCTTCATCATCAACAGCGGTAACGCCAACGCCTGCACTGGCGCCCGGGGCTTGTCCGATGCGAAAGAGATGGCTAACCTGACGGCCATCAGTCTCGGAGTTCCCCTGCGATCGGTATATGTCGGGTCGACCGGCGTCATCGGCCAGTTCCTGCCGATGCCCGTGATCAGACAGGGGGTCCCCCGATTGGTCCGGCGGCTGCGCCGGTCGGGAGGCCGGGAGGCGGCCAAGGCGATCTTGACGACGGATCTCAAGGCCAAGGAAGTGGCGCTGCAAACGCGGATTGCCGGGACCACCATCACTGTCGGCGGCATGGCCAAGGGATCCGGGATGATTCACCCGAACATGGCCACCATGCTGGCCTATCTGACCACGGATGCGGCGATCGCGCCGCCTCTGTTGCAGCACGCGTTGCGGGCGGCGACCGAGACCTCGTTCAACGGCATTTCGGTGGATGGCGACACCAGCACGAACGACACGGTGCTCTGTCTGGCCAACGGACTGGCTGGGAATGTTCCCTTTCGCGCCGGCACGAAAGCCTTGGCAATGTTTCAGGGCTTGCTCAATGAAGCGTGCCATACACTGGCCATGCAGATATGCCGGGACGGCGAAGGGGTGACGAAGATCGCGCAGATCCTGGTTACAGGGGCCAAGTCCTCGGCCGATGCGAAGGCCGTGGCCAAGACTGTCGGCACATCCTGCCTGGTCAAGACCGCGTTTTTTGGGGAAGACGCGAATTGGGGCCGGAACATGGCGGCTGTCGGGCGGGCCGGCGCGCGCATCCAGCCCGATCGGATCGGGCTGGCCATCGACGGCGTGCCGATTGTGAAGGGCGGCATGAGCCTGGGGCCGACGGCGGAGCGAGCCATTGCAAAATTGTTCCGCCGGCGTGAGTTTCAGATCGCGATCGACTTGGGGATCGGCTCGGCACAGGCATCCCTCTGGACGACCGATCTCTCGTACGAGTATGTGCGGATCAATGCCTCGTACCGCTCATAGCGGGCTGTGCCAAGCGGTTGCAAAGTGCGATCCGATCATGCTATGTTTTCAATCCTTTGCGTGGGTTTTCTGAGCAGGCGCAACAGAGTGTAAGGGAGTGAGAGAAGGCCACAAGGCCCATTATTCAAATTCGCAATGGCGTGATGCACGCCACTCGGCTTGGGAACAAGGGGAGCAAGACCTCTCGCCGGCTTCGGCAGGCGCTCCGCAAGCAGAGGAAGGAGGTGAACGGATGGGGATGATCGCGATCAAGGAACTACTGGAAGCCGGTGTCCATTTTGGCCACCAGACCAATCGCTGGAACCCGAAGATGAAGCGCTATATCTTCGGCGAGCGTAACGGCATCTACATCATCGACTTGCAGCAGACGGTGCAGCGATTCGAAGCCGCCTACGCCTTCGTCCGCGACACAGTGGCGAACGGCGAGTCGGTGCTCTTCGTCGGCACCAAACGCCAGGCCGTGGATATTCTGGAGGAAGAAGCCACCCGCGCCGGCATGTTCTTCGTCAACAAGCGGTGGCTGGGTGGGATGCTGACCAATTTCCAGACGATCCGCAAGAGCATCGAGAAGCTGAAGAAGTTCGAATCGGCCATGACCGACGGCACGCACCTGCGGCTGACCAAAAAAGAAATCGGCCAGATGGAAAAAGAGCGGGTCAAGCTCGAGAAGTATCTCAGCGGGATCAAGAACATGAACAGCCTCCCCGGCTGCGTGTTCGTGCTGGATACGCGGATCGAGCACATCGCGATCATGGAAGCGAATCGGCTCGGCGTGCCGGTCATTGCGATCATCGACACCAATTGCAACCCCGACGGCATCGATTTCCCGATCCCGGGGAACGACGATGCCCTCCGTTCCATCAAGCTGGTGGTCTCGCGTATTGCCGACGCCTGCATCGAAGGCGCCCATCTGCGCGCGCAGCGCGAAGAAGGCGAGAAGCCGGAACCCTCCCCTCGCGGAGAGGTGCACAAGGCGACCGGTATGGTGATGGAGCCCGTTCCGGCTACGTAACGGACCTGCAATCGGACCGACGATCACGACCGACGATTACCGAGGGGAGCGTATAGCATCATGGCAGGCAATGCGACGTTGGTGAAAGAGCTGCGGGAGAAGACCGGGGCCGGTATTTTGGACTGTCAGAAGGCTCTGGTCGAATCCGGCGACGACATCGAAAAGGCCATCGAGCATCTCCGGCAAAAAGGCCTGGCTGCGGCCCAGAAGAAGGCCGGGCGGGAGACGAACGAAGGCATCATCTCTTCCTACATCCATCCGGGCAGCCGGATCGGCGTCTTGCTGGAAGTCAATTGTGAAACGGATTTCGTGGCGCGGAACGAAGAATTCCAGTCCTTCGTCCGGGATCTGGCCACCCTCAGAACTGGCCGCGCGTCCCTCGCTCTGCTCGACGGAGTGAAGGTGGATTACTACGGGACTCCGACGCCGCTCAAGCAAGTAGCCAATCTGGGCGTGCC
>JBJTAZ010000218.1:0-2504 GCA_046091085.1 Nitrospiraceae bacterium | reverse complement strand
CCCCACTCCAGCTCGTCGAGCTGACCACCCGCGCCCCCATCCCCGTCCAGCGCTACACCATCCGGTGCGGCGCCTTCAGCGTTGAGGTCGATGAGAACGTCGACACCAACGTCCTCCGGCGGATCCTGGAGGCGCTCCCCTCATGTTGACCCCCGGACCCCGCGCTCGCGTCTTCCTCGCGGTAGAACCCGTGGACATGCGGGCGGGCGTTGACCGGCTCGCCGGCGCCGTCCGCAAGCTCGGCCTCGACCCCCTCGACGGCCACCTCTACCTCTTCCTGTCCCGAAGCCGACAGATCTTGAAGGCCATTACCTTTGATGGCTCCGGCTGGTGGGTCCTCTGCAAGCGGCTGGAGTTGGGCTCCTTCGGCCTGCCCCCCATCTCGGAGGGTGACCGTCAGGTCACCCCGGAGCCCCACGTCCTCGCAGCCCTCCTTCATGGCCTCGATCCCAAGGGCCCGCGTCGGAGATGGTATCACCGTGCACTTCGGTAGCTTCATCGATCGCAATTCCGCTTCTTGTAAATTGGTGCTTGCCTTTGCTTCCGGCGACTGATCTGCTGGGCCCATGACGCTCGAAGAAGCCCTCGCCACCAACAATGATCTGAAAGCCCGCCTGGAGCAGGCCCTCCGCCGCATCGAGGAGCTCGAAGCCGAGATCGCGACGCTCAAGAAGGGGCGCAGACGCTCAAAAAAGTAACGGGCGGTGACGCACAGCCGTCTTCACCGCCTGCAGCCGAGGCTGCGCCCAGTCTCCCGGTCGGCCCCGCGGGCCCGACGCCGTCCACCATTGCCCCCAATCCGGCCAGCCCGGCGCCAATGCCGGACAACCCTCCCGTCAAATCCTCCGATCCCTGCGACCCAATCGAGCAGGCCTTCGCGAACCGCCCCATCCCCGACCCGCCGCCCGGACCCATCTTTGGGCCGCGCCCGCCCCAGGGCCGTCCGGGCCGCCTGCCACTGCCCAACCACCTGCCGATTGAACAGCTCCCCGACGGGGTTGTGACCTGCTGTGGCCAGTGCGGCTCCAACAAGCTCGACCGCGTCGACTCTTTCGTCGAGGAGCGACTCACCTTCGTCGCCAGCCACCACCGCCGTCGTGTGCAGCGGCGCGTCACCATGCGTTGCCAGCGCTGCCAGGAGCGGACCACCAGCTCTGCCCCGCCCGCCCCCTGGTCACGCGCCAAGGTCTCCTGCGAGTGGCTCGCCTGGCTCGTCACCGAAAAGTACGACAAGGGCGTACCCCTCGACCGTATTCGGCGCATCCTCTCCCGCAAGGGGATCGACATCTCTTTGGGCGCGTTGGTCGGCATGGTCGCCAAAGCGGTGAAGTTGATTGAGCCCATCGACAACGTGCACTGGGAGACCCTCCTCGCCGGGAGCCACATGAGCACCGACGGGACCGGCCTTGTCGTCCTGCACAAGATGGGCCCCGGAACCCACCACGGCTACCTCGAGGCCTACCACCAGGGGCCCACGGTGGTCTTTCAGGATGAACCCTCCAAAGGAGGCACACGACAGGCGGAGAAGCTGGAAAACTTCAAGGGCGTCCTCCAGGCCGACGCCGAGAGCCGGTACAACGAGACCTTCAACAATCCCGACATCCTCGAAGCAGGCTGCCATGCGCACCCGCGGCGCGCGTTGCGCGACGCCGAGGTCGAGCAGCCTGTTCTCGCCCAGGAGGCCGGTCGGTTCATCGGCGAGGCCTTCGGCGCCGAGGCGGAGGCCCGTCAAAAGGGCCTCCAGGGCGGAGCCCTTCGGGCCTGGCGGCAGGAGAAGGTCCGGCCGGCGCTCGAACGCTTTCGGGACTGGTCACGGGCGGTGGAACCAAAGTTGACGCCGAAAGACCCGTTGAAGGGAGTTCTTCGGTACTACCGGAACCACTGGGCTGCGCTCACGCGGTTTCTGGAAGACCCGGCGGTGGCCATTGACAACTCGGCGACGGAGAGACTGTTCCAGGTCGTCGGAAAGCTGCGCCACGCCTGCCTCTTTGCTGGGAGCCCCGTCGGGGCCGTGCGCATGGCTCGTCTGCTGGGGATCATGGCGACCTGCCGGCGCCTCGGGGTGGACCCGGAGGGCTACCTGACCTGGCTCTTCGAGCGGCAAGGCACTGCGCAGGCGCGCTACGGCTTGGCGCCGTCGCAGCTCACGCGTGCGGCGTACCTCGCCGAGGGGCGACGACGAAGCACGGAGCGAGCGGCCGCCTGACGTCGGCCGCGGCTCCGCCGCCAGGTTCCCCGGGGGTCGGCGCTGGTGCTCCATAGCACTGGTGGTGTCGGCCTGTGGATCGACGAGGCCGGCCATGGGCCGGTGTGCGACGAGAATTCGCTGGTGATGCTTAGGACAGGAGAGGTGATGGTTCCTGGTCAGGTGCGAGGTGAAAAATTTGATCGGTGAGAATCCGCATGGAGACGGGCTCCCCGGGTTCGCAGAGGGATCAGCGTGCGGCAGGGTCGCCTTCAGTGCTTCTATTGGAGGAAGTTCCTCCGCGGGCCCTTCGAGGAGG
>JBJTAZ010000217.1:0-9030 GCA_046091085.1 Nitrospiraceae bacterium | reverse complement strand
GGAAATGGCCGAGGTGGCCGACAGTTTGAATCGGGTCTTTGTCCTGGACTCGGTCAACGGTCTGGGAGGGGAAGAACTCGACGTGGCCGGGCCGCACCTCTATATGGTGGCCGGCTCCTCGCATGACTGCCTTCAGGGCGTTCCCGGCGTGTCGTTTGTGTTGGTACGCAAGGGGTTCATGGAGCGGATGAAGGCCTACCCCAAACGGTCTTGGTACCTGCACCTGCCCTATTACTATGAGGATGCGGAGCGGGGACGCAGTCCCGTCACCCCGGCGGTGCAGGTTTTCCGGGCCTTCGACGAGGCGCTCAATGAATTGTTGGAAGAGGGGGTGGCCGCTCGCATCCGGCGCTACAAACACGCCTCGGCGCTGATCCGGAAAAAGATGGGCGAACTGGGGATGAAGCCGCTCCTGCCGGCCGAGTTTCAGTCGAACAGCCTCACGGCCTACCACCTGCCGGATGGGGTGGCCTATCAGACGCTCCACGACAAACTGAAAGAGCAGGGCTATGTCATCGCGCCGGGGTTGGGGCCGTTCGAAGGGAAAATCTTCCGTGTGGCCAACATGGGCGCTCTCACCGAGCAGCAGATCGGCGGGTTTCTGGCGGCCTTCCAGAGCGTCATGAAGACGCTCGCGGCTTGCTGAGAGGCTATAGGGGCGACGTATCCGTGGCCCTGCACCATTGGCTTTCCGCCTGATCTCCTCTGCGCATGCACAGGACGTAACGGGGTTGCTAGGATGCCAGCCGCGATGAATCCGGCGATGAAAGGTCTGTGGATGCTGGTCGCCGCGGTCTGCGCGCTGGCGTTCGGTTTCGTCACGGGGCTGCTCAATCCGAGCGAACAGGTCAACGGTCTCTGGCTGGTCGTCGCCGCGGCCTGTTTCTACGTGTTGGCCTTTCGCTTCTACGGCTGCTTCCTGGCCCGTCGGGTTGTGGAGCTGAACGACGAACGGGTGACGCCGGCGCACCGCCTCAAGGACGGCAAGAGCTTCTACCCCGCGAACAAGTACGTCCTCTTCGGCCACCATTTTGCGGCCATCGCCGGAGCCGGCCCGCTCCTGGGTCCGGTGCTGGCGGCTCAGTTCGGCTACCTGCCCGGCTTCCTCTGGCTTGTCATCGGCGCGGTGCTGGCCGGATCGGTGCAGGACTTCATCATCCTCGTGGCCTCGATGCGGCGCAACGGCCGGTCCCTGCCGGAGATCGCGCATGATGAAGTCGGCCTCGTCACGGGAGTGGCGACCGCCGTGGCGGTGCTGTTCATCGTGGTCGTGGCCCTGGCGGGATTGGGACTCGCCGTGGTCAACGCCCTCTATCGGAATGCCTGGGGGACGTTTACGATCGCCATGACGGTGCCCATCGGGTTCCTCATGGGCTTCTACCTGCAGAAGTTCCGTCCGGGCCGCGTCGGCGAGATGACACTGCTGGGCATGGCGCTGCTGTTCCTGGCCGTCTGGGGCGGGCGTCTCGTGGCCCAGTCCGATGCGGCCGCCTGGTTTCATTTCGAGCGGCCGACCCTGGTCTGGCTCCTGGCCGGCTACGGGTTTCTCGCGTCCATCCTGCCCGGGTGGATGCTCCTGGACCCGCGCGGCTACCTGTCCACCTTCATGAAGATCGGCGTGGTCGTGCTCTTGGCGGCCGGGGTGGTGGCGATGGCCCCCACCATCGAAATGCCGCGGGTCACGGCCTTCGTGCATGGCGGAGGGCCGGTCATCCCCGGGACGCTCTTTCCGTTTCTCTTCATCACGATCGCCTGCGGAGCGATTTCCGGTTTCCATTCCCTGGTATCGTCCGGCACGACGCCCAAGATGATCGCGCTGGAGTCCTATGCCATCGTCGGCTACGGGGCCATGCTGATGGAAAGCTTCGTGGGCGTGATGGCGCTGATCGCCGCGTCGGTCCTGGTGCCGGGCGATTACCTGGCGATCAACACCCTGCTGTCGCCGGACGCCTTGGCGGCCATGGGCTTTCCCGTCTCGCGGATCCAGGAGATGTCGCGCCTCGTCGAAGTGGACGTGGCCGGGCGTCCCGGCGGAGCCGTGTCGCTGGCGGTGGGGATGGCTTCGATCTTTGCCGGCCTCCCAGGCATGGCGCACTTGATGGCCTACTGGTACCAGTTCGCGCTGTTGTTCGAGGCCCTGTTCATTCTGACGACGATCGACGCAGGCACGCGCGTGGCCCGCTATCTGGTGCAGGAAATGGGCGGGCGCGTCTACCGGCCCTTGCGGCGGATCTCCTGGTGGCCGGGGGTGTTGGCCAGCAGTGGCCTCGTTGTGGGGGCGTGGGGCTACCTGATCGGAACCGGCAGCATCTCGACGATCTGGCCCATGTTCGGGGCGGCCAATCAGTTGCTCGGCACCCTGGCCCTCTGTATCGGGACCACCGTCTTGATCAAGATGAAGAAGGCCCGGTACCTGTGGGTCACGATCGGGCCGATGCTGTTTGTCGGCGCCATCACGCTGACCGGCTGTTACGAGCTGGCGGTCCTGTTTGTGCGCAAGGCCGCGTCGGCCGGAGCGGCCGAGCCGGTCTTGCCCCTCTACCTGGATGCGGCGCTGGTGGGGGCGGTGGCCCTGTTGGCGGTGATCGTGCTGGCGGACAGCCTGCGCCAGTGGTATGGCTATTTGGTGGAAGGGAAACCCTACGTGAGCAGTGAGGTGCTGGTGGGGCCAGGCGGGGTGCCGCTGGGCGGAGCTTCTCCGGCTCATGGAGAAGGATTGCGGATCACCGTGGATCGTTGTTGCTGACAGCTGAGGGGGGGGATATGGCCGATCAAAATTCATTCGACGTCGTGTCTCAAATCAACATGCAGGAAGTAAAGAACGCCGTTGACCAGACCATCAAGGAAATCAAGCAGCGCTTCGACTTCAAGGATTCCAAAACCGAACTCACGTTGAGGGAAAAGGAAAAAGAATTGGTCGTGGTCTCGGACGACGAGTACAAACTGACGGCGGTCCTGGAGATGCTGAAGGGCAAGTTCGTCAAGCGCAACGTGTCGCTGAAATCCCTGACCTACGGGGCCGTCGAGCCGGCACTGTCCGGGACCGTGCGGCAGACGATTACGATTCAAAGCGGGATTGCGTCCGACAAGGCCAAGCAGATCAGTCAGGCGATTCGCGACGGGAAGTTCAAGGCTCAGGCGGTGATTCAGGGCGAGCAAGTTCGGGTTCAGAGCAAGAGCCGGGACGAGCTGCAAGCCGTGATCACGTTTCTCAAATCGAAGGACTTCGGCCTTGATTTGCAGTTTATCAACTACCGATAAGGGCTTGAGGCTGGCGTGACGATGCCGACCCGTCTCCGCCTCCTGTTCCCGCTCTGGTGTCTGCTGGCGTGGTGTACGCTTTCCTCCTGCGGGCGCGCCGATGCGGTCGTCGTGATCACGCTCCATCCGACCAATCCGAACATCCTCTACGTGGCCACCAACGATTACATCTACAAGACCCGGGACGGGGGCGAGACCTGGGAGAATCTGTCCAAGGGCATGAGCCATTCCCGCGTGATCTCGATGGCCATCGACCCCGCCTATCCCGCCACGGTCTTTGCCGGCACCAAGGGCGACGCGGTCTTCAAGAGCTACGACGGGGGGCAGCGCTGGGTATCGTTGCGCGCCGGCTTGGAGGATGTGACGATCACGTCGGTGGTCAACCAGTTCGTGTTCGACCCGGCGGAGAGCCGCCACATCTTCGCGGCCACGACGATGGGGGTCTTCGAGACGCAGAATGCGGGCGAGCAGTGGCAGAAGCGGATGGAGGGCATGAAAGAAGTGCTGATGGTCGTGACGCTGGCCCTGGACCCCACGAGGTCCGCGATTCTGTATGCGGGCACGAGCGGCGGCGTCTACAAGACCGTGAATGGCGGACAACGGTGGGACAAGGCCAACAACGGTCTCGTGCCGCCGGAGGTGCTCAAGTCCTCCCGCGCCCTGGGCGTGACCGTCATGCAGGTGGACCCCTTTGCGCCCGATACGGTCTATGCCGCCACGTTAAATGGGATGTATCAGTCTCGGGATCAGGGGCAGTCCTGGTCCCGCATTGCGCAATCACTCCCGGACCAGATGATCAGCGCGATGTTGCTGGATCGCGTTCAGCCCGGCACGATCTATGTCGCCAGCCGCGAAGGGGTGCACCGGAGCAAGGATCGTGGCGCGACCTGGCAGGCGTTGAATCAGGGCCTGGCGACCCTCAACGTCCGCTCGCTGGCGCAGAGTCAGATTGACCCGGCCGTCTGGTATGTCGGCACGAATGGGAGCGGACTCTACCGGAGCAAAGATGGGGGCGAGACTTGGGCGGCCATGCCGCCGGTGAAGCCGGCCGCGTGAATGAACCGGCACGTTGGCGGAGGCTAGCGGCTGTTCAAGTCGGAGCTGCCGACCGAGGGGCCTGCACGGGAAGGAAGGGGGGAGGAGCCCGTTGGGCCTTGCGCCGTGCCGGCTTCGAATCCGGTGCTGCCGGGCAGGGTGCTGGCGCCCAGTTCGGTGCCGGTCTGATTGGGCAGGGTGGTGGCCCCTGTCTCCACGCCTGCCCGTGGATGGAGGTCCGTGGACTGGTCGGTCGCGTCGGTGGTCCCGACATTGGCCGGCAAGGTGCTGCTGCCCAGGTCCTTGCCGACACGATTGGGCAAGCTGGTGGGACCGGTTCCCATGATGGTGCCAATCTCCGATCCGGTGCGCGGGGCTTCCGGAGGCTTGGTCGGCTTGAATTCTCTCCGTAACGCTTCCTCCTCTTCCCGAATCCGCCGCTGCTCCCTTCCGGCCGCTTCATAGTCCAGCGTGTCGACCCCTTCATAGGCTTTGTCCAGGCTCTTGAGCCGGCTCCGGAGCTTGCGTAGATCGTCCCGCGCCCGCACCACCGGCGGGATGAGTTCTTGAAGGGTAAACCCGCGCATCTTCATCTGCTCGCTGAATAGCTTCTCCTGAGCTGTGAGAAGAAGCGCGGCCGCCTTGTCTTCCAGCTCGTTCAACTCGTCGAGAGCATCGATGTTATCGGCGCAGCACTCGAGAAACTTCCGGTACTGGCGGAGAAACGCTGCGGTCTCGCTCTGCAAGTTTTCGACCTGTACCTGAGGGAGCGGCTTGATCGGCTTGCCGCTCTTGTCCTTCCCTCCCGTGCTCCGTTCCCGCTCCTGCTGGCTCACCAACGGCTCGCAACCGGGCTCCGCCGTGGCCGCATACTGCTGATCCGCAGTCCGGCCGGGGCACCAGTAAAGCGGCGGCGCAGCCAGTGTCTCTGGGGCGTTGTTTGTGGCGTTGAGGAACAATCCGGCCGCGAATAAGAAAAGGAATCGTCGGGTCGAACTTGCTCCGGTTGCGCGTGATGGAAGGGGTGGGTAGGCTCGACAGTGCATGCGATCATTGTCCTGCCGAAGGTCAGGAAAGTCAATTGCAAGCCGGTTGGGAGCGCTCTCCAGCGCTCTTGAAAGCGATTCGATGATGGGATAGTCTGCGGCTGCATGGCTGGCAACATGCGAGCCGCGCGCGAAGGAGCCATACCTATGCCGCAGGTGTATATCCAGGACGTAGCCGGCTACGTCGGGCAAGAAGTGACGATCAAAGGCTGGCTGCGGCATCGCCGCTCCAGCGGGAAGATACATTTCCTCGTCGTGCGCGACGGGACTGGCGATCTCCAAGCCGTCGTCAGCAAAGGGACGGTCGGAGACGAGCCGTTTGCGGCGGCCACCGCCCTGACCCAGGAGTCTTCGGTGATCCTCACGGGCTTGCTCAAAGCCGATGCGCGAGCCCAGGGCGGCTATGAACTTGATGTGATAAAGATCGAGCCGGTGCAGGCGGCCGAGCCCTTTCCCATTCAGCCGAAAGAGCATGGTGTCGGTTTCCTGATGGAGCACCGGCACCTGTGGCTCCGCTCCAGCCGGCAACATGCTGTGTTGCGGATCAGGCATGAAATCATCCGTGCCTGCCGGAACTTTTTCGACGATCGCGGATTCATCCTGGTGGATGCCCCCATCTTCACGCCCAATGCCTGCGAAGGCACGACGACCCTGTTCCAGACGGACTACTTCGGCGAAAAGGCTTACCTGACGCAGAGCGGGCAGTTGTACAGCGAGGCCACAGCCGCGGCCTTCGGCAAGGTCTACTGCTTCGGCCCGACGTTCCGCGCCGAAAAGTCCAAGACGCGCCGGCACCTCATGGAATTCTGGATGGTGGAGCCGGAGGTGGCTTACGCAGAGCTGGCCGACATGATGGATCTGGCCGAGGCGTTTCTCTCGCACATCGTCGCGCAGGTGCTGGCCACGCGCCGAACTGAGCTGGCCGTACTGGAGCGGGACGTGACGAAATTGGAGCGGATCGTGGCCCCGTTCCCGCGCATTACCTACGAGGAAGCGGTGGCGCGATTGCAGCAGAAGGGCAATCCGATCCAGTATGGAGACGACTTCGGCGGCGACGAGGAAACATTGCTCTCGAACGAATTCGACCGGCCCGTGATCGTCCACCGGTACCCGTCGGCCATCAAGGCCTTCTACATGCAGAACGATTCGGTTAGGCACGATCTGGCCCTCTGCATGGACGTGCTGGCGCCGGAAGGCTACGGCGAAATCATCGGCGGAGGGCAGCGCATACACGAACATGAGAAACTGCTCACCCGCATCCGGGAACACAAACTGCCGGAGGAAGCCTTCCGCTGGTACCTGGACCTCAGACGCTACGGGTCCGTGCCCCACGCAGGCTTCGGCATGGGCATCGAGCGGGCCGTGGCCTGGATCTGCGGGCTCGAACATGTGCGGGAGACGATTCCGTTTCCCAGGATGCTCTACAAGCTATATCCGTGAAAAGAAGCCGTCAGTCTTCAGCGTAGTCTGCAAATAGCCCCGCGGTTTTCCTGTCGTCAAGAGCATTCCGAGCTGGATTGTATATGTGCCAAGCATAGGAATAAGGCCCACTTCAGCCCGCACTCCATCGGTTTGACACGCTCAGCGAGTCCTGTCACTCTACGGATGCTCCCAAGGAGTGAAGCGTCATGGGCGGTAAGAGGAAACCTGTAAAGCCACGGTCAAATAACCAGCCGAAACCTGCTGCTAGAAAAATTAATTCCTCAACTATTGAACTTATCCTTTCCTTGGCGCTCGGAGCATTCAACCTCTGGGGATTCACGGTAAACCTTGTCCTTGGTTGTATATTGTGGGCGGGGGCAATTGGGCTATTACTCGACATCGTTTGGCGATCTCAGTGGACATTGAGCAGATCAATATTAGAAAAGGCATTTCTGTCTTTGGTCGTAATTGCATCGCTAGTTTTTGTTGCTTGGAATCCAGTTAGATCAGCCTATTTAAGGGGATATGCCGATAATGAACCAATAGGGAGTCAAGGCAGGCTTTCAGAAGAGAAGATCAAACTGTTTCTTGCGTACGCGTATGCTTTTGATAACTATCTAGGCGCTACGAATGCTCCAGGTAACGAGGAAAGGATACTGGATCCGTCGCACCCACTTAGAACAAAATATAGACCTAACCAGGAAGTTATTTTCAGTTTTGGCGTTGCAAATCAAAATGCAGGACTGCCTCTGCAGAAGGCTATTTTGCATGTTCAATTTCAAGATGATGGACTAGAAGTAACGAAGGATGGGAAGTGGGAGGTTCGGTATCCGAGCAAGGTCTATTATTTTCGCTACGAAGAAGATTTGATTGCGACTCTGGCAGTAAATCTTCCATTTCTGCATGTGAAATTTCCTCGGCCTGATACCTACAAAATTGTCTATACCATTAACGGTCGAAATTTAAATGGCTTGCCCATTAATCCAATTCAAGGACAGGTTGAGGTTGTTCTATATGAATAGGAAGGCGAGTAGGGATGCTCAATTAGGGAACCGCGCAAGCTTAAATCTTCCCTCAAGCGGCAATTACTTTTTTCTCCTCGATTATCTCCACATTATCCAACGGGAAAAACTGCTATGCGGCCTTGCCGTGGCTGATTCTGTGGATTAACGATGCAATCGTATCTCATTAAGAAACCATAAATTTATCTTGACAAGTATATGCATGTGAGTATATTACGCGAAAAAAGTGGGAAGAAGTGGGAGTGAATGGCTTAATAGGTGAATATGGGGGCAATCTCCATATTCCGGTCCTGGCTAAAGAGGTGGTCGAGGGGTTGGGTTGCAAGCCAGGGGGCCGCTATGTGGATTGCACCGTTGGGTACGGAGGCCATGCGGCCCTTATCTTGGAACGCAGCGCTCCTGACGGCCAACTCATCGGCTTCGATCAGGATGAGGCGGCTTTTCGTGCCGCCGGGGAGCGGCTGCGGCCCTATGGCGACCGCGTGCGTCTCGTTCAGGGAAATTTTCAAGAGCTGAAGCAGCAGTTGCGCGCAATGGGCGTCGAGGAGGTTGACGGCGTGATGTTCGATCTGGGGGTGTCGTCAGCTCAACTGGATGAGCCGATGCGAGGTTTCAGCTTTCTCGCCGACGGTCCGCTGGACATGCGGATGGACCAGCGCGGTTCGTTCACCGCTGCGATGCTCGTCAACGATCTGCCCGAACAAGACCTCGCCGACGTGATCTATCGATATGGAGAAGAGCGGTACTCGCGCCGGATCGCACGGGCCATCGTGCGCGCGCGGGCCGTTCGCCCATTTGTCGGCACGCTCGAACTGGCGGCGGCGATTCGCGACGCGGTGCCGCCGCCCTATCGCCATGGGCGCATCCACTGTGCGACGAGGACGTTTCAGGCCCTGCGCATTGCCGTCAATCGCGAGCTGGATGTGCTGGAAGGGGCGCTGCGGGATGCTGTGGAAATGCTGGCGCCGGGCGGCCGGCTCTGCGTGATCTCGTTCCATTCCCTCGAAGATCGCATCGCCAAGCAGGCCTTCCGTGCCCTGTCGCGCGGGGAGGATGCCTGTCTGTCCCTGCTCACCAAAAAGCCGATCGTGGCGTCCGAGGCGGAGCGGGCGAGCAATCCGCGCGCCCGAAGCGCGAAGTTGCGCATCGCCGAACGTCTGACTTTGGGGAGGGCCGCATGAAAACCTTGGCGGGGATGACCGTCGTGGGGCTGGTGTTGTTGCTGCTCTGTGTCTGGGCACGCG
>JBJTAZ010000216.1:0-2602 GCA_046091085.1 Nitrospiraceae bacterium | reverse complement strand
GACAAGATTCGGGAATTCCGCCCGAAGATTCATGACATCATCTACGAAGAGTTGGTGGCAGATAGCTGATGGCAGGCAAGTCGGACGACCGGGCGACGAACGATGCGCGAGTTCGGTTGCGGCATGATGCGCTGATGCTGGACCGCTCGCCATCGTCCTCCTGTTGGCCGCACCCCTCATCGGAATAGCAGAACGGGGTGCGGCACCGTGTACTGCTTCTGATAGGCAGTTGCCCGCTATGCCGCTGCCCTCAGCGCGCAACCGTTCCCCCCGGCCCTAAAAAGAGAGAGTGGCAGCGGGGACCGACCGCTTGTAGGCCGGTCCCCGCTGCTCGGATCACGCTTAAAACTTGAGTACGACTATGACGTCCGAACCGCTCATGGACTGCCCATGTGTATTGACGCGAAAACCACGATGACCTCCGCCCACGTACTGAATCGGGACGGACGAGGAGTACACAGTCGGCCGGAGGCGCTGATGCAGGGGCTCAACCCTGCGCTGTGGGTATCGTTGACAAGTCACTGAAATCAGCGGAAGATCTCCCGATATGTGAGCCTCCATGAGCGTGCAATGCCGGTCAGTATACTCAATAGTTAGATTTTTATGACCAGCACTGATGCACCAGAGACTCCGGCCAACAAAATCGCCACTGCGCAAGCTGTTTTAAGTCTTGCGTTTCGTCTGAATGCCGAAGTTGTTGCTGGTCGAATTGACTTGAAACTGTTTTCGTATAACGTCCACGTTATTACAGGTAGTACCGGCGTTAGGGTGCCAGCATTTCCGAATGGAACGAACGCTGATCTTCAGGCGGGTATGGGCAACATCGTCCAGATTGCCCTAAGCGCTTCAGCTCTGACTGTTGACGAAACACTTGATGAAGTTTTCGGAAAGCTCGCCGCTGATACAGATACCAATCGAGTGGCTCTTCGGATCATGGTCAATCAGCTTCGCAACGCCTTTGCCCACAATCCATGGAAGCCGCGCTGGATGGTGTTTGCGAAGTACCGAAATGTATACCCAATTATTCTCGACGACGGTTCGCGCGTCAATTTCGATGCCACAGCTCTCGACGGCGACGGCGTCAAACCCGAGCAGGTCGGTGGGCTAGAGTTTTGGATCAAACTACTGCAACACTGTGAACGTCTTGTCGGAAAAATCTAACCACCGCTTCGAGCACGCACACTCCGCGCGCTCGACTCGCAAAACTCTACGCGTTTTGCTCGCGGCTCAAGCGGAGCGTTACGCGTCCGGGTGGTCGGTCCAGGTTTCTTTTTCGGCGAGGTAGCGGCGGCCTTTGAAGTTGGGGCGGGTCCTGATGCGGCGGAATCCATGGCCTTGCAGTTTCTCGACCAGGCTCTTGACCGCTGCGCCGATCGTGGGCTGGGTGTCTCCATCGACCGTCAGGGCTTCGTACATCACTTTGCCGGCGTAGCCCTGGGCCACCCGGCTGACCAGCACCGACCGGTTGAAGTAGCGGTCGCTGGGGTCGGTCCCCTCGATCTGGTGCCGCTCGACGACGCCCTCTTTTTTGAAGGTCAAGGGAAGAGTCACGCCAGCCTCCGTCTTGCTCCATCCGTGATGCGGTCGTTTGGGTCGCCGGCCGTGATTATAATCAGGCCCTCGCCGGACTTCAACCTTTGTTGACAACGTGGGCCCCGCTTCTTATTATCTCCCTATTCTCCGTGGAGATCGTCGGGAGGGGGCCTGTGTCTGTCAACGCGGTCATGAACGTCCCGAACAGCCTGACTCTCCTGCGCATTCTCCTCATTCCGATCTTTGTGAGTCTGCTGGGCGATCAGCGCTTTGACGCGGCGCTGGTGGTCTTGGTGATTGCCGGGCTGACGGATGGGTTGGATGGGACCATCGCGCGCGTGGCCAATCAGCAGACCAAGGTCGGCGCCTACCTGGATCCCCTGGCCGACAAGCTGCTCCTGACCGCCGGGTTTGTGACCTTGTCTCTGCTGCACCTCGTGCCGGCGTGGGTGACGATCCTGATCGTCAGTCGCGACGTGCTGCTGATGGCCGCCACGCTGGTGGGCCGATGGACCGCCGTGCACGTGGATATCTCGCCCTCGGTGTGGGGCAAAGCGACGACGCTGCTCCAACTTTCCTATCTGCTCCTGGTCGTCATCCTCATGTCCCAACGCATGGACCTCCAAGTGCTTGCGCCGTTTTTATACCTCATGGTCGGGGTCACCCTGCTCTCCGGAGGGCACTACTTGTACCGCCACCTCGTCCGAGGCGCAGCCCAGGTGGGGACGAGAGCCGCATGAGCCGAATCAAGCCGCCTACAGCGATGCCGGCGCCTGCAGCCGGCCAGGCCGCGAGGACGGGAGCCTGATGGCGACTTTTACCTACGTCTGGCGGACCGCCCAGGGCACGACCAAAAAGGGGGAGGTGGCCGCCAAGACCAAGGACGAGGCGGTGAGCCAGCTCCGCCAGCAGAGAGTCGTTGTCTCGTCCATTCAGGAAAAAAAGAAGGCAAAAAGTTCGGCTTCGGGGGCGGCAGCGTCACCGACCGGGACGTGGTGATCTTCACCCGCCAGTTCGGCACGATGATCAACGCCGGCCTGCCCCTCATCCAATGTCTGGAGATCCTGTC
>JBJTAZ010000215.1:0-2980 GCA_046091085.1 Nitrospiraceae bacterium | reverse complement strand
GCGTGGGATGCGGGCTTTGCGAGCAAACGTGTAAAACCGTGAATGATAAGGTCGCCATTCGGATCACTCCGGCACGGGCGATGGCATCGGGAGGGAGCACCAGATGACGGCACTCGCGCCGTGAGTAAACCGGTGTTCATCTGAAAAATCATAGGGTTGGTCGAGCAAAATCGAGGGCTGAGTTCGGGCTTGACATCCCCCCAAGCTTTCCCTATCATACATACGCGAGCTTACGCCTGACTGTGGTAAGGGCCCGTCGGAGATAATGTATCGATGAATACGAAGGAAAGTCAGCGAGTCCTCACCGATTCACTCGCGATACCTTCTGGTTCTGTCGCGATCAAGGACTCGCCAGCCGTTGAGCGAGCGCTGGGGCGCAGCAAGCTATACCTCCTGCTCTCTTGGAGCATGCTCTATCCGGAAGACGACGAGTTTCTGGACTATCTGCAATCCGGAGAATTCGTTGAAGATGCGCGATCGGCGATCGAGAGCCTCCGCCAGGGCTTGGAAGGAACAGGCGGAGAGCGGGCTCGGACGAAACTTACGGCCGTCGCCAAGACGCTGGACCAGGTAGCAGCTCTCGTGGCGTCCGAGTGCGTCAACTGGCAATTGAGCGACCTGCAAGCCGAGCATCGGCGGGTATTCAGCAACGTGATCACCTTGGATTGCCCTCCCTACGAAACCCTCTTCGGCAATGACCACGTCTTCGGCCAGGCTCATGTGATGGGCGATATTGCCGGGTACTACCGGGCGTTCGGCGTTGAACTCTCCAAGGACATTCATGAGCGCATGGATCATCTGAGCGTCGAGCTGGAGTTCATGCACTTTCTTGCGTACAAGGAATCCTACGCCCGTTGCCATGATGGCGCCGACAAGACGCAGATCGTGGTGGACGCGCAAAAGAAATTTGTCAAAGAACACGTCGGCCGGTGGGTCCCTCTGTTTTGCCGCATGTTGGTCAAGAAGGCGGATTCCGGATTTTTCCGCCACATGGCCGATTTCGGCTCGGACTGGATGGATTTTGAAGCGGCCTACCTCGGCGTCACGCCCCAGCCGTATTCCGAGGCCGATTATCGTCCGGCTACCTTCAACGCTCCTGAAGGGCAGACCTATGAGTGCGGCGCCCAAGATCAGGGGAACGAGTTGAGCATCCTGTTGAACGAGGTGGGTGCGTCGTCCTTCTTGGAGAAGAACAAAGACAAGGATAAAGATGAGGCCGGGCCTGTCGGCACGGCGTAACGGGCTGTTTTATTCGTCACCAGAAGTGGAAGAGGCAGTCGTTTTTGCGAGCAGTCTTTAATCATTAATTGAGAGGAGGGTATATTCATATGAGAGTGGTGCAGACACGCAACAAGAAAGTGGTGTTTGGCATTCTTCTCTCGGCGCTGGTCGTGGGCGTCATGTTGACGCTGGGTCAAGTGCCGCTGGCGGTGAGCCAGCCGGTTACGATCCCGGTGAAGGCCATCAAGGGCCCGATCCCCATGGATGGAGCCAATCCCGTCTGGGAAGGTGTGCCGGGGGTGGTCATCCCGTTGAGCGGGCAGACGATCACGACGCCGATGCACCCGAACATTTCCGTGAAGAACGTCTTCGTCAAGGCGGTCACAAACGGGAAGGAAGTGGGATTCCGTCTAGACTGGGCCGATCAGACCATGAACAACACGACGATCGGGCCGCAGGACTTCCGCGATCAGGCCGCGATCCAGTTCCCGGTGAACACCTCCGGGGCGCCGCCGTTCCAGTGTATGGGCCAGTCCGGCGGAACCGTCAACATCTGGCGGTGGAATGCGGAGTGGCAGAAGGACCTGGGCAAGGACAGCGCCGGGCTGTGGGACGTGGACGACCAGTACCCCGGCATCTTCTGGGACTATTACTTTGAAGAGCCGGCGGGCGGCGTGACCTATCCGGATCGGATCGGTCGCAGCCTTGGGCCTTTCAATCCCGGCATTTGGTCCGGCAACATTATGTCGGATCCGACGCTGCGGGTGAGCTCGGTGGAAGATCTGAATGCCAACGGGTTCAGCACGCTGACCACGCAGTCCCATCAGGATGTGATCGGCAACGGGGTGTGGGAGCCGGCCGGTTCCGTCAAGGGCGGTTGCTGCACGGGTCCGACCTGGCGGATTGTGGTGAAGCGCGCCTTGACCACCAGCGATGCGAACGATGTGCAGTTCAAGGCTGGCGCCTCGATTCCCGTGGCGTTTGCGGTCTGGGACGGCACGAACGTCGAGCGGAACGGCATGAAGGGTATCTCCACCTGGTTTACGTTGAAGATGCCCTAATGATTTCTTGAGTTCCCCACGAGGGGATAGGTTCAAGGTCCGCGGCGGTCGCCCGCCAACGGCCGTGACGGAAATAGCCCCGAGTCGCCGAAAGGCGGCTCGGGGTTTTTCTTTGGATTCCGGCGAACGAGTAGGGTGTTGTTCCGTGTGGGTGGGCTCCGGCGCGCAGTTGCATTTGCGAAAGCCGCAGGTGTATATAAGAGTTAGCCTGTACCAAAGGCGCATTAGCCTGCAACTGAAGGGTTTTCGTGAAGATATCTTTGCTGTTCCCCCCGACCTGGCATCCGTCGCAGCCCTATTTGAGCCTGCCTTCTTTGACCGGCTTTCTGGCCAAGGCCGGCATTCAAAACGTAAGGCAGCGCGACCTCGGGATCGAGGTGTTGGACTCCGTTCTGACGCAGGAGTATGGGGCGGAGATCTACCAGCGGCTGGTGGACAAGGTGAAGCAGTTGGAGCGGGAGCGGACGGGAGAGACGGGGCCGGGGAGCGCGGAGCACTATACTCGGCTGGTCGAGTCCTTGGAGCGGTTCCCGTATTTGATCGATGCGATCGAGCCGGCCAAGGAGTCGCTGCGGGGAGAGGAGTTTTACGAGATCGAGCGGTACCGTGAGTGCCTCTTTCTCATCGACAAGTGGCTGGAGCTTGTCTCCACGCTCTACTTCCCGACCCGACTGACGGTAGTCGACAATCAGTTCAGC